>NZ_JBHYIK010000001.1:301232-305947 GCF_042739735.1 Amycolatopsis sp. NPDC059027
GCGTCGATCTGTTGCTTTATGGGCTCGATCATGTGCGAAAGGATGTCGGGTACCCAGGACAGGATGTCGTTGACCCGATCGAAGAACTGCCGGATCTTGTTATCGATTTCCTTGAGCTTGGCGATCGCTGCCTCGATGACGGCGTTGCCGCTGTCGGCGGACGTCATGTTCCTCCCCTTGGGTCCGTGACCTGTCAGTTGCCATCAAGGACACCGCTGATGCGATTCCCGTGCTCCTCCTCGGTGCGCTCGTACATTCCGGCCGCGTTGCGGAGCACCTCGGCGAGGGCATCGAAGTTCACGGCGGCCTGCTGGGACATATCCTGGAGGAGTTGCCGCATGTCGTTGTACTGCCGATGAAAACCTGCCCGTGCCGCGTAGCTCATCACGTCGTCTTCGGCCAGTGACATCGCCGCGATCTCCCGGGTAGGGCCCAGGAGGCTATCGGCGGCTTGATTCCACACCTTCGCGTCCGATCGTAAGGCTTCCAAGGCCACTTCGGTGTCGCTCATTGCCGGTCGTCTCCTTCGGGTTCAGTAGGGGAACTTCGCGGGATGAGGCCGGTGCGGCGCATCAGGCGTTGCGGGTCGAAGAGCAGGCTCATGATCTCGTTGATGGCCGGGCTGTCCGGGATGACCTGGTTCGGAGCGCCTTCTGTGTGGAGAGCTTGAAGTACGTCAAGGACTTCGCTCTCGATTTCGGCATTGCGTGCAGACGCCGCCCAGTTCGGATCGATCGAGCACTCGGTGATTCGGCCATTCAGCGCAGTTCCTGACACGTGACCACCCGCGCTTTCGCGGGAGACAGGTGAGTCGACGTTGGCTGTGGCCCGCTCCATGAACTGTTTTATTTCGGCGTCGGCTGCTTGAGAGAGGCGGTCCATGTCGGCGGCGGTCAGCGGTGATTCTTCAGCCTGGCTCGCGTCGCTGGAGGACCACATGTGGAGGTCATGTCCCTGCGGGTTCTCCACTTGCCAGGCGAGCGCCTGCATTGTGGCGGTGTTGGCGGCGGCCACCACGCTGCCGTGTAGGGCCCTCGGGCCGACCGACTGCTTCCAGCCTGGTTCGAGCTTCACGGCGATCGGCTGTCCGGTCGACGCGATGTGCACAGTGATGATCGCATCGCCATCACTGCCGGTGATGCTCTCGGTGTCCTCGGACTGCGGATCCGACGTTGACGGTGGCTGGTCCTCTTCCCACTCGTCGTCCTCTTCGAAGCCCCACCGTTCCTCGTCCATCAGCGACCCTCCCAGCGCTGTGTCCTGGTCGCTAACGTAACACGTGACGAGTAAGTCACGCTCCGTGATCGACGGAGCTTTGCAGTGTGTCTCTGAGGCGCGAGCCCGCCTCAGAGACACACCTGTGGTCAGACGCCGGTGGGGTGCCAGACGGTCTTCGCTTCCAGATAGCGGCGCAGCCGGGACAGGTCGGGCGCGGTGGTCCAGTCCGGTTCGGCATTCGGCACGGTCAGGACGCGTTTCACCGTGCCGGCGGCTTCGCGGGCGAGGTCGGCCCGGTCGGCGGGTGTGGCGCCGGTGGGGTCGAGGGCGTTGACGTCGCCGTGGGAGGCGAGCCAGGGACCCAGTTCGGCGGCGCGGCCGGTGAGGATGTTCGCGACGCCGCCGGGAAGGTCCGACGTGGCAAGGACTTCCGACAGGGTGATCGCGGGCAGCGGACGTTCGGCGCTGGAGACGACGACCGCCGTCGAGCCGGTCGCCAGTACTGGCGCCAGGACACTGACCAAGCCGAGCAGCGACGACTGCTGCGGCGCGAGCACGCCGACGACGCCGGTCGGTTCCGGGACGGTGAACGAGAAGTACGGCCCCGCGACGGGATTCGCCGCGCCCAGCACGGTCGCGATCTTGTCCGTCCAGCCCGCGTACCAGACCCACCGGTCGATCGAAGCGTCTACAAGGGACTGTGCCTTCTTCGCGGTGACGCCCTCGGACGCGCCGACCTCGCTGATGAACTGCTCGCGGCGGCCCTCCAGCATCTCGGCGACGCGGTAGAGCACCTGGCCGCGGTTGTACGCCGTCGCCGACGACCAGCCGCCGAGCGCCTTGCGTGCCGCGACCACCGCGTCCCGCACGTCCTTGCGCGAGGCGTGCGCGGCGTTCGCGAGGAACTTCCCCTTCGGATCGGTGACCGGGTACACCCGCCCCGATTCCGAGCGCGGGAACTTCCCGCCGATGTAGAGCTTGTACGTCTTGGCGACGGACAGCCGGGTCTCAGACATCGAGGTACGCCTCCAGCCCGGTGCGCCCGCCCTCGCGGCCGAATCCGGATTCCTGATAGCCGCCGAACGGTGCGGCGGGGTCGAAGCGGTTGAAGGTGTTGGCCCAGACGACGCCCGCGCGTAGCTGGTTCGCCATCCACAGGATCCGGGAGCCCTTTTCCGTCCAGATCCCGGCCGACAGCCCGTACGGCGTGTTGTTCGCCTTGGCCACCGCCTCGTCCGGAGTGCGGAACGTCAGCACCGAAAGGACCGGCCCGAAGATCTCCTCGCGGGCGATCCGCATCGACTGGTGCACGTCGGAGAACACCGTGGGGGCGAAGAAGAATCCGCGATCCGGCACCGGGCACGGGCTCGTCCAGCGCTGCGCGCCCTCGGCGTCGCCCGACTCGACGAGGCCCTTGATCTTCGCCAGCTGCTCGGCGGAGTTGATCGCGCCGATGTCGGTGTTCTTGTCCAGCGGGTCGCCGAGCCGCAGCGTCGAAACACGGTGGCGCAGCTTGTCCAGCAGCTCGTCCACAATGGATTCCTGGGCGAGCAGCCGGGAACCCGCGCAGCAGACGTGGCCCTGGTTGAAGAAGATCCCGTTGACGATGCCCTCGACGGCCTGATCCAGCGGCGCGTCCTCGAACACGACGTTCGCCGCCTTGCCGCCCAGTTCCAGTGTCAGCTTCTTCGGCGTGCCCGCGACCTGGCGCTGGATCAGCTTCCCGACGTCGGTCGAGCCGGTGAACGCGATCTTGTCCACATCGGAATGCTCCACAATGGACGAACCAATGTCACCGGCGCCGGGCAGGATGTTGACCACGCCCGGCGGAAGCTCGGCCTGCTGGCAGATCTCGGCGAAAACCAGCGCCGTCAGCGGCGTGGTCTCGGCGGGCTTCAGCACCACCGTGTTGCCGGTGGCCAGCGCGGGCGCGATCTTCCACGCCAGCATAAGCAGCGGGAAGTTCCACGGGATGATCTGACCCGCGACGCCGAGTGGCCGCGGCGAAGGTCCGTAGCCCGCGTAGTCGAGCTTGTCGGCCCAGCCCGCGTGGTAGAAGAAGTGCGCGGCGGCCGTCGGCACGTCGGAGTCGCGCGACTCCTTGATCGGCTTGCCGTTGTCCAGCGTCTCCAGCACGGCCAGCTCGCGCGAGCGTTCCTGGATCAGCCGCGCGATCCGGAACAGGTACTTCGCCCGCTCGGTGCCCGGCATCTTCGACCAGACGGAGTTGTACGCCTTGCGGGCCGCCTTGACCGCGGTGTCCACATCGGACACCGAAGCGGTACCGACCTCCGCGAGGACCTCTTCGGTGGCAGGGTTGATCGACTTCAGTGGCTCACCCGAGCCGTCGACGAATTCGCCGTTGACGAACGGCCGGTAATGGTCCTTGAGATTCGCGATGGCGCGCGATTCCGGCGCGGGTGCGTAATCGAAAACGGGCATCAGTCCACCGTCACGTAGTCGGGGCCGCTGTAGTGGCCGTCGGTCTGGGTGCGGCGTTGCAGCAGCAGGTCGTTGAGCAGGCTCGACGCGCCGAAGCGGAACAGGTCCGGGGTCAGCCACTGCTCGCCGGCGACCTCGTGCACCGCGACCAGGTACTTGATCGCGTCCTTGGTGGTCCGGATCCCGCCCGCGGGCTTGACGCCGCGGAGTTCGCCGGTGTGGGTGAACCAGTCGCGCACCGCCTGCAGCATTACGTGCGTGACGGGCAGTGTCGCGGCGGGGGAGACCTTGCCGGTGGAGGTCTTGATGAAGTCACCGCCCGCCAGCAGCGCGAGCCAGGAGGCGCGGCGCACGTTGTCGTACGTCGCCAGCTCGCCGGTCTCCAGGATGACCTTGAGGTGCGCCTCGCCGCAGGCGGCCTTCACCGCTTGGATCTCCTCGAAGACGTCCAGGTAGCGGCCTTCGAGGAAGGCGCCGCGGTCGATCACCATGTCGACCTCGTGCGCGCCCGCGTCGACGGCGATCTTCGTGTCGGCCAGCTTGATCTCGCGGCTCGTGCGCCCGGCGGGGAAGCCGGTCGCGACGCTCGCGACGTGTACGCCGCTGCCTTTCAGCGCTTCGACGGCCGTCGCGACCATGTCCGGGTACACGCACACGGCGCCGACGCGCGGCGTGTCCGGCCGCTCCGGATCGGGCCGCAGCGCCTTGGTGGCGAGCGCGCGGACCTTGCCGCGGGTGTCGGCACCCTCGAGCGTGGTCAGGTCGACCATGGAGATGGCGGTGTCGATCGCCCAGCGCTTGGCGTCCTTCTTGATGCTGCGGGTGGCCAGGCCCGCCGCGCGCTGCTCGACACCGACCTGGTCGACGCCGGGCAGCCCGTGCAGGAACCGGCGCAGGCTCGCCTCGTCGCGAGTCGCGTCCGTCAGCGGTGCCGGGGTGGCCGGCACCGCTGACGAGCTGGTCGTAGCTGTCATGCCGTTGAGTGTATGCGGCGGGTCCGACAGGGGCCGAAAGGTCCGTGAAGGCCTCCTTACCGGCGCTCAGTGCCGGTAAGG
>NZ_JBHYIK010000002.1:0-17630 GCF_042739735.1 Amycolatopsis sp. NPDC059027
TCGGCGTAGGGGATGTTCAGCGTCTCCTGCAACAGACGGACAAGGCTTCCGTACCCGGTGGTATCGCGGATGCCGCGTCGTTCGAGTTCGGCCATGACCTCGCCCTGCACGGCGGCTTCCCGCCGCTGTACCGACTCGGACTCGAGGAGTCGTGTCAGCAGGCAGTCGACATCGACGCGCCACCACTCGGTGTGCGTTGCGGAGGTGGTGCTGTCGACTGCCACGACATCAACGATACGCCGCCTGATCGAACATGTGTGCTATCGATCGGGTGAACCTCAAGGATATAGTTTTCCTTGCTATATAAGGAACTTCCTTTGGCTGCGTTCGTCTGCCGCGCGGTGGCGACGATGAGTATCGGGCGCGCTAGCGTACGTCCGTAGGGGCCGGGCACGGTCGAGGTACCTTTGGCTTCACCGCGTGGCTCGCCGTGGCGGGTTCGCTATCGACTGGGAGGTTCCGGGATGGCCAGTAAGTTCACCGAGCTCGCGATCGACTGCGCCGACCCTCAGGGCCTCGCCCGGTTCTGGTGCGAGGTGCTCGGCTACGAGGTGCGGGACGAAGAGGACGGGCTCGTCACCATCGGCTCGTCCGCGGTGCCCGAAGGCAGAGACCGTGTTGGCCCGGTGCCGCCGACGCTGACTTTCGCGCGCGTGCCCGAGGGCAAAACCGTCAAGAACAGGCTCCACATCGACCTCAACGCGACCGACCGGGAGCAGGACGAAGAGGTCCGCCGCCTGCTCGACCTGGGTGCGAAACACGCCGAGGTCGGACAGACGGGTGAGGAGAGCTGGGTGACGCTGGCCGACCCGGAAGGGAACGAGTTCTGTGTCCTCGCGGGCCGTTACCCCTGAACGGGAGCCGCGCCCAGCTCGCCCGGATGAGCGAGGCCCAGCTGGTCGCAGAACTCCGTGTGCAGATCGAGGATCTGCGTCAGCGGCGCCGGTTTGCGCGTGGTGGCGGCCATATCCTCTTGCGCTTCCTGCGACCACGGGAACGGGTACACCGTGATGCCGTCCCGCAAGCCGAGTTCGGCCACCTCCGTGCGCCAGGTCGGCCAGAGCAGGTCGTGGTAGTGCCCCGCGGCGCCGCCGTCCAGCAGCCAGGTGAGCCACTGGCTGTGCCCCATCTCCAGGTCTTCCCAGACCAGGCTGGTGGGCGAGAAGTACACGACGCTGCCGGGCGCGCCCGGCCTGCCGTGCTGTTCGTGCTCCATCCCGTTCAGCGTGAAGACGCCGCCGAGCACGTCGTGGGCGACGATCAGGCCCGCGGACGGTTGCCAGTCCGGTTCGACCGTTTCGGGGAACCCGTTGACCTCCGCCATACTGGGCAGTCCGGCCGGGCCGCCGCCCGACCCGCCGTAGACGCGCAGCCAGCCGTCGTGCACCAGGATGCCGCCGGTGTTCAGCGCGATCGCGCCCAGCGGCGAGCGGGCGGTCACCTGGAGCTGGAGCAGCGTTGCCCGGCATCGCTCCGGATCCGGTGGCAGCACGACATGGCTGGTGAAGCTGCCGGCGAGTGCGTCGGCCAGCATCGGCCACGACGGGTAGGGCACGTCGACAAGTTCGGTGATGTCTCGCACGGCTTCGCTTCCTGGTTCGGCGTCTCGGGACGGAGCGACAGCGCTGTCCACAGTGGATAGTCATGCGCAACCGCGCCGCCCAGCGGCAGAACCTAACGCGGCGGGACGATTCGAGTAACCCCTCCTGCCCGTCGAGGCCGACTATCGTGCCCGTTCTGCCCCAGCAGCCGCGAGCGTGGCCGCGAATCCGATCGGCGAGGCAGCGGTCTGGTGCAGATCGAACACGACGAGTTCGTTGCGGCCCCGCCGCAGCCATGGCGCAGGGCAGAAGAGCCGGTGCTGCGGGCCGATCGTCCAGTAACGGCCGAGGTTGTGGCCGTTCACCCAGACCACCCCCTTGGTCCACCTCGACATGTCGACATAGGTATCGCCCAGTGCGGGCACGTCGAAGGCAAGCCGGAAGAACAGACCCGGCCTGCCGGGATCGCTGATGCGGGCGCGCAGCGTCTCGATGAACTTCGAGTCCATTGGCAGCGGGAACACTTCCCAGCCCGTCAGTTCGGCTCCGCGCAGTGAGACGGATTCGAGGATGCCCTTGCGGTCGACCAAGGCGTGGCCGAAGTTGGTGCGTCCCATACCTTCCACGGCGATGTCGAGCGTCGGTGCACCAGTCCCTGGTGGAAGGGTGAGCGGCGCGTTGTCGTTGGTGACGTTGAGCCGGGCGGCGAGGGCCGCCGGGATACGCGGGCGCGAGAAACCGCCGGTGTAGCGGCCGTCGACGAACACCGTGGCGTAGTCGTGCACCCAGCGGATGTCCAGCTTTCCGCCGGTGTAGCCGTCGAGCTTGGTGCGGTACAGGACGAAGCCGGAGTTCTGCCCGTGGGCCTCCATCGGCTGCGGTCGCGACGAGCGCAGCGGTGCCGGGAGGTTGTCCCACAGGGACGCGAAGGGTGTGGGGGTGAACGTCCTGCCCTCGGAGGTGTACGTCGGGATCGGCGCGGGGACCGGCGGAAGTGGATCGGGGACGGCACCGCCGACGATCGAGCGGTAGGCGTGGTAACGCGGTCCGGCGGCGCCTTGTTCGGTGATCGGCGCGTTGTAGTCGTAGCTGGTGATGTCCGGCTGGTAGGCGCCGGAATCGTCCCGCGCGTTGGCGCCCGCCCAGAAGCCGAAGTTGGTGCCGCCGTGGATCATGTACAGGTTGAACGACAGCCCGCCCGCCATGAAACCCTTGAGCTGCGCCGAAACGTCGCTGTCCTGGCCCGCGAACGCCGGTTCACCCCAGTGCGTGAGCCAGCCGGGATAGACCTCGCCGGCCATGGCGGGGACGTCCGGGAACGAATGCCGCGCACCCGCGATCTGCGCGGCGTCACCACCGCTGAGGCCGATGGCGCCGCCGGGGACAACGGTGTGGTTCTGCCGGACCTGTGCGAGCCCGTCCTGCGTGTAAAAGGGGCCTGGTACACCGTTCGAGATCCACAGCTGCCGGATTTCCTCGAGGTACGTGGTGTCGCTGCCGTACGAGCCGTACTCGTTCTCGACCTGGACCATCAGGATCGGCCCGCCGTTGGCGACGAGCAGCGGCCGGACGCGGCGGCTCAGCGCCTCGACGTACCGCTGCACCGCGGCGAAGTAGCGCGGGTCCTCGGAACGCCGGACCCGGAGCTTGATGTCCTTGTGGCGCAACAGGTAGGGCGGAATGCCGCCGAGATCCCATTCGGCGCAGACGTACGGGCCGGGCCGCAGCAGCACCCACATGCCCTCCGCCGCGCACAGCCGGATGAACGCGATGACGTCGCGTCGCTCGGTCTCGAAGTCGAAGACGCCTTCGCGCTCCTCGACGTAGTTCCACATGACGTAGACCGCGATGGTGTTCATGCCCATCGCCTTCGCCATCCGGATCCGGTGCCGCCAGTATTCGACCGGGATCCGCGCCGGATGCAGTTCGCCGCTGCGGATCTGGAACGGCTTGCCGTCCAGCAGGAACGCGCTGCCGTCGGAGGCGAAGCCGAACCGGTGCCGTGCCGTTTCGTTCGCGCCGGCCGTGGTGGCGGGCAGCGCCATCGCCGCCGGGGTCAAGGCGCTGAGGACCAGGAATTGACGTCGCCGCACGCTGGGCTCCTTTGCCGGGGAAAGGTCCGTTCTTGGTCCAGTCCAATCCTTGATCGAGAGTAACCCCGCCCCGTCGGACAAGGCAATGCGTGACTCGCCGGCTATGTCTACAGTGGACGATGTGAGGCGGCTCTCCCCGCTTCGGCGATTCGCGGTTCGCGATGCGGGGTACCGCCATACGAATGAACGCTTTCGCGAGGAGGTGCCGCCGATGAGGTGGAGTGTTGTTCCGGTTGTGGCCTTCGCGGCCTTTGCCGCGGTCGCTTGTTCGTCCCCGGCGGGCGATTCGGGTTCGTCGTCCGCTTCGACTCCGCCGCAGTCGAGCCCCGAAACCGATGTCGTGCGAGGCCCGGCCGCGAGCGGCGCCGACGCGCAGGTCAACATCGTGTACGAGAAGGGCGAGGTCTCGCCGCGGCCCGGGGTGCTCAAACTGCAGAAAGGTCAGCGAATCAAGATCAACGTGACCTCCGATGTGCACCAGAACATCGATGTGGCCGGGTATCCGGACAAGAGCGCGGACGTCGATCCCGGTGATCCGGAGGACATCGGGTTCGCGCCGGAGCACACCGGCGACATCCCGGTGAAACTGCGCGAATCCGGCACGCTGCTCGTGACGATCAAGGTGATCTGACCGGCGATCCGTTACGCACTGCGCTTTTCAGGCGTTCCAAACTAGTCCGTTTGGTCCTGTCGTTTTTCCGGGGCACCTCATTACCCTCCAGTAAGGGTGGCGTCGATCACATCGCCGGTCCGAGGAGGCACCATGGGGTGGCGCGTGCGGCCAGTGATCGGAGACGGTCCGCGCGAGCGCAGGCTCAGACATGTCACCGCGTGCCTGACGTGCACCCTGCGCTGCGCGCACTGCGCGCTTCCGGTGCGGCTCACCGGAAAAGGCGATCACCCCGGCTACGGCGTCGTCGACGAACACGCCGTGGCCGACCTCGGCGGGCTCCCCGATCTGGGACTCCTCCACCGCTTCTGCCGGGACACCCTCGCCAGAAGCCTGACAGCCGAACTCGCCGTCCGGCGCGCGTATCTCGGGCACGTGACCGAGCTGTACGAAACGGGCGGGCGGATCCGGCGGTACGAGCGGCTGGGCGTGTGCCCGCCGCGGCCGGGAAATCCCGAGCTGTACCGGAAACGCTGGCGGGTGGCGAAGATGCGGTACGCGTGCAAGGCGTGCCGGTACTACACCGGCTCGCATTGAGCCACTCGCCGATCGCGTCACGCAGAAGAACCGCCGTGGAGGACTCGTGCTCGTTCGTCTGATTCTCGGTTTGCTCATGACCGTCGCAGGGCTGGCGTTCGCCGGCAGGCGGGTCGCGTTCCTCGTCCGGCTGATCCGGTCCGGCCAGCCGGACACCGGCCGGTCCGACGAGCTGGGCCGCCGCGTGGCCGCGCATCTTCGCGAAGTGTTCGGGCAGCGGAAGCTGCTGAAATGGTCCGTACCGGGGCTCGCGCACTTCTTCACGTTCTGGGGCTTCGTGATCCTCGCGTCGGTGTACCTCGAGGCGTACGGCGCGTTGTTCGACGAGGACTTCCACATCCCCTGGATCGGCCGCTGGTCCGTATTGGGGTTCCTCCAGGACTTCATCGCGGTCGCGGTCGCCGTCTCGCTGGGCGTGTTCGCGGTGATCCGGATCCGGCAGGCCCCGGAGCGCAAGGACCGGGCCTCGCGGTTCTACGGCTCGCACACCGGTGGCGCGTGGCTGATCCTGATCATGATCTTCAACGTCGTCTGGACGATGTTCCTGTTCCGTGGTGCTTCCTCGGCGGCGGGCCATTTCCCGTACGACTCGGGCGCGTTCGTCTCCCTCGGTGTCGGCGATCTGCTGCGGCCGCTCGGGCTCGGCGTCAACGAGCCGCTGGAGACGGTCGGGTTGCTGCTGCACCTGGGCGTGATGCTGTCGTTCCTGAGCATCGTGCTGTACTCCAAGCACCTGCACATCTTCCTGGCACCGGTGAACGTCACCTCGAAACGGCTGCCCGACGCGCTCGGCCCGCTGCTGCCGATGGAGTCGAAGGGCAAGCCGATCGACTTCGAGGACCCCGGCGAGGACGACGTCTTCGGGCGCGGCAAGATCGCGGACTTCACCTGGAAGGGCATGCTGGACTTCGCCACCTGCACCGAATGCGGCCGCTGCCAGTCGCAGTGCCCGGCGTGGAACACGGAAAAGCCGTTGTCCCCCAAGCTGCTCGTGATGGGGCTGCGCGATCACCTCTTCGAAGAGGCGCCGTATGTCCTGAGCGGCAAGGAGAATCCGGAAGCACGACCGCTGGTCGGCACCGCCGAGGAGAACGGCGTGATCGATCCGGACGTCCTCTGGTCGTGCACCACGTGCGGGGCGTGCGTCGAGCAGTGCCCGGTGGACATCGAGCACGTCGACCACGTCGTCGACATGCGGCGCTATCAGGTGATGATCGAATCCGCGTTCCCGAGTGAGCTGGGCGTCCTGTTCCGCAATCTGGAGAACAAGGGGAATCCCTGGGGCCAGAACAACTCCGAGCGCCTGGCGTGGACCAAGGATCTCGGGTTCGACGTCCCGGTGTTCGACGGTGAACTCCGTGAGGGCGTCGAGTACGTCTACTGGATCGGCTGCGCGGGCGCGTTCGACGACAACGCCCGCAAGACCGTGCGCGCGACCGCGGAACTGCTGCACATCGCCGGTGTGGAATACGTCGTGCTCGGCACGGACGAGTCGTGCACCGGCGATCCGGCGCGGCGTTCGGGCAACGAGTTCCTGTTCCAGATGATGGCGCAGCAGACCGTGGAGACGTTGAACGCGGTGTTCGAGGGCCGGGAGCCGCGGCTGCGCAAGATCGTCACCACCTGCCCGCACTGCATGAACACCCTGGGCAGGGAGTACCCGCAGCTCGACGGGCACTACGAGGTCGTGCACCACACGCAGCTGCTGAATCGGCTGGTGCGCACGGGCAGGCTGACGCCGGTGAAGGCGGTCGACGACAGCGGCCCGAGCGTCACCTACCACGACCCGTGTTATCTGGGGCGCCACAACAAGGTCTACACGCCGCCGCGGGATCTGGTCGGGGCCGCGGGCGCCACGCTCGCCGAGATGCCACGGCACGCGGACCGGTCGCTGTGCTGCGGCGCGGGCGGGGCGCGCATGTGGATGGAGGAGCAGATCGGCAAGCGCATCAACCTCGAACGCGTCGACGAGGCCCTCACGACCGAAGCCGAGACGATCGTCACCGGCTGCCCGTTCTGCCGCGTCATGATCTCCGACGGACTGGTGCAGCGGCAGAGCGAGCAGCGCGGTGAGAACGTCGACGTCCGTGACGTCTCCCAGCTGCTGCTGGAGTCGGTGAAACGCGCGACGGCCATGCCCGAGGACGCCCCGGTGATCCCCTGAACTTGTCTCCGGTGGCCTCGAAAGGGTTGTTCCTGCTCGCTCACTTCTCCAGGCGATATTGGACATAACGGCGGGCCGCGTCGGTGAGCTTCGGAAAGTTGCCCCGGTATGCCCACATACCCATGATCACCACGGCGTAGGCGGTGACTCTGGACTCGGGTGCGTCCCTGAACGCGGAGATCTTGCTCGCCCATGCCTCGGCCTCGGCGGGTGTGTGCCCTGCGGCAACTAAACGCAGGACTAGCGAAGTGGTGTCGAGCCACGCGGCGCCCTGGCTTGCCCAAGCCCAGTCGATGATCCGGACTCGGTCCGCTACCAGGATGTTGAGTGGGTGCATATCGCCATGTACGAGGCTGTCGCCCCGCATGGCATCCATCGCCTGGTACTCCAGTGTCACGAGTTCCGCCACGTTTTTCCGGTCCCACGCGTCCAGTTTGTCCGGCGCTGAGTCGGCCAGCCGACGCCACGGGCTCATCCACTTCCATTGTTGTGCGGCGTGTGGGAGATCGATGGGACATCGGCCGAGCGTGCTGACCAACGTGGCCAAGGTATCGGCGACCATTGGTAAGTCGGCCGAGCCTGGTGTGAGATCTGCGTGCCTTCCGGACGTGTGCTCGAACCCGAGGACATTCCAGCCGCCAGCCTTGACTTCCCAGAGAAGACGTGGGGCAACAGTGTGCGGCAGGAATGTGTTCACCGACGCCTCCACTTGTTGCATTCGTGCTTTTTTGGTGCCTGCCAGCGCCCCCTTGATGAAGAAGAAACCGCGTTCCGTCTGAAGTGTGGCTAGGAAATCCGAGTTTCGCCCGGCCGATGGCGGCACTGCGGAGAGGACCGCACCTGACTCATTCTCCACTGCGCGGCGGACGGCGTCGGGGAGTTCCTCCCAGTCCGGGCGGGCCATTGCCTTCCTTTCTTCTCAGTTCGACGCGGGCGGAGGTGGCGGGTCGTCCGAGCAGCCGTTCTTGCACTGCGAGCAGTCGGCGCATTGCGCGGACGGAGTAAACCACAACTCATGGTCCACGGCGAATCCTGCCGCACTGATAGCGGTCACGGTCCGGCGCATCACGTCGCGAAGAGGGGTGCCGCTGCTGTCATCGTCCTCATCATGGGGAACGTGATGAATGAATCGTCCGGCAATGCGATCGCAGAACTCGGCGTATTCCCGTGTGTGGAGAATAAACGTGTGCCACCCGATGTCGACCGTTGCGCTCGGCGCAAGCGATTCCGTGACCTTGGCGCATGTCGCCAAGTAGGCGAGCGCCTGATCGACGATCCGTCGGGCCATTACCGTCGTACAGGCTTCTTCCTGCGCGACCCGGCCGACCAAGCGTCCGAATAGCGTCTCGGAAACGAGCCCCTGACCTGTCAACTGCTCAACCGAGATTGTCATCCTGACCCTTTCTGGGGCTTGTCGGGTGGTTCCCGGCTTGGCCGGTGAGCGCAGCGATTGCGGTCAATGAAGGAGTACGACGCCGGTCTTGGCAACGAGATCGGTCGGGGGAACATGGCCGAGCCGACGGTCGCGTGCGACCCGCCGGATCGACTCGTGAATCTGGTCTTCGGTCGGAAGCTTGTCGCGGGCAGCGTTGAACACCACGGTGATGTCCTTGCGCCGAAGGTCGACGAACTCCACCTCGATGCCGACATCGACACAGGCGAGGTCGATGCCTTCCTTCCAGACGTCCAGGTCGATGTCGCACAGGTGCTCGTGCCGTAACACGATCCATTCGCCGAGGAACAGCTTCTGCGCGAGTACGTCGAAGTCCTTGACCTGGTATGGCTCCGCGACGCCGCACATGGCTACGCCAGCTGGCCGAGGAGCGCGCGGAAGCTCGCAACCCGGATCGCGAGCCAGCCGGTCATCTGCCGGTGCCAGTTCTCCATGTCGGTCCCTTCGCATGGGCGGGCTCATCGAGGTGTCAGCTGCGCTTCGGTGCGGACGGGTCGTTCGCGTGTCATCCCGCCTTCTTGTGCCTCTACAGTGCGCTCCTCATGAGCATAAGACAAGCATAATAAGAGCAATATAGCGCAATCCACTCGTATGGGCGATTCAAGCTCGGTGGATGCGTGCGCGATGCTGGGTGGCGATCATCGTGTACGTGACCCAGGAGGCCCCGATGCAGCTGACCCATCTCGGCACCAGTTCCGGCGAAACCGGATGCCCCTCAGCGTTCGCCACTGACCGGGGCACCTATGTGATTCAAGGCTGGAAGGTTACTGACCCGGGGGCACTCGCCGAGCTGCGTCGCCTCGGCCTGCCTGACCACGAAGCCGCTGTGGAGATCCCGGCCGAGCTGCTGCCGTACCTGCCGACCGCATGAGACTCTCGCGCGACGAGTTCCAGGGCTTGTTCGACGAGGACTGGACAACGGCGTGGCGGTGGGAGTGCCAGGGCACCTACCGCGAGCCGAAGGAGCAAAGCCCGGCCCGGCGGTTCCTCGCGGGTGATCGTGACCTGACCTGGTTCCGGCCGTGGCAAAACCGAGTGCGCGCATGGCGGCGGGAAGGTCGACGCATGGCGCGCGTCCGGATGCTCACCGACCCGCTGACCGACTACCTGCGGTACCAGTTGTTTCTCACCGCAGCCGCGATCGAAGCGGGCGAGGAGATCTTGTTCATCGACGAGTCGCACGCGGTCACACTCGGTGCGCCGAAGGAGGACTACTGGCTCTTCGACGACTCCAAGGTGGCAGTCCTCGCATTCGGTGAAGCGGGTGTCAAGGGCGCCACGCTGATCACGGACAGCGGGGAGATAAGGCCATACCTCGATTGGCGTGCGACCGTCACCCCGGTAGCGTTCCCGCACACCAACGTGGAGCAGTAGAACGAGGAGAGCGTGACCTTCGAGAGTCGCCGCGCGGCCTTCAACGCGCAGCTGCGCGAGATCCGGGAGGCTGCTGGCCTGTCCGGCACCGAGCTGGCCAATTTACTCGGCTGGCATCAAACGAAGGTATCGAAGATCGAGAACGGTCGGCAAACGCCCACCGACTCCGATGTCGTCGAATGGCTACATGCGTGCGATGCGTCGGAATCAGTGGTGGAACAACTGCGCGCTGGACTGCGTGCGGTGCAAGTCGCCCAGCTGACCTGGCGTCGGCAGATACGCGAAGGTCACCGCAAGCGGCAAGAGCAAGGTGCCCGTGATGCCCGCTCCGCCACGGTGATCCGTGGCGTGGAGTTCATGGCCGTGCCGGGTCTCCTTCAGACTCCCGACTACGCGCGGACGATCTTCCACACGCAGGCGGATCTGCTCGGCGTCCCTACCAGCGACATCGAAGATGCGGTGGCTGCGAGGATGGCACGTCAGCAGGTCCTCTACGACAGGTCGAAGACGATCGAGATCCTGTTCGCCGAGTCCGCGTTGCTGCATCCGCTGTGCACGTCGGAGGCGCTCCTCGCGCAGCTCGACCGACTGGATTCCGTTCTGCGGCTGCCGAACGTCCGCATCGGGATTCTGGCCGCGCGCCGGCGGGTCCCGCATCTCCTCCCACACGGCTTCTGGGTGTTCGACAATGAGGTCCGGTTCGAGACTGTCACCGGCGAACAGCGCACCGTCGACGTCGACGAGGTGGCGCTGTACAACAAACTTGCCGACCGGCTGTGGACGGCCGCCGTCGAGCGGGACGAGGCCCGCGAGCTGATCGCCCGGATAGCGGCCGGCCTCCACGGGTGACGGCACATCCGGTCAATTCAGCGGAAGGCTTCGGCGTGATCGGTGGCCCAGTCGGCGAAGGTGTGCGGGTCGCGGCCGGTGAGTTCGCGGAACGCCGGTGAGACCGTCTCCGGGTGCTCGACCATGTCCGCCCAGGCGTCGAGGACGGCGTCGACCAGCGTGCCCGGCCAGCCCTGTGCGAGCAGGTCCTCGCGGGCTTCGGAGCGGGACTGTTCCTCCCAGCGGACCGGGGTGCCGATCGCCTCGCCGATCGCGCGGACCTGGTCGCGCTGGCTGAGCGGTTCGGGGCCGGTGAGCGCGTAGGCCTTGCCGACGTGGTCATCTGTCGTCAGCGCCAGCACTCCGATGGCGGCGAGGTCCTTCTCGTGGACGAGTGTGCGGACGGCGGCGCCGTACGGCCAGTGGACGACGCGGTCCTCGCGGATCTGCGGTGCCCAGCCGAGCGCGTTGGCCGCGAAACCGCCACCGCGCAGGAAAGTCCACTGTAGACCGGAAGCGCGGATGACGGCTTCGAGCGCGGCGTGGGAGCTGCTGATCGGGTCCGCCGCGTCGTCGACCGCCGAGGACGACAGGTAGACGACGCGGGTCGCGTGCTCGGCGATGACGTCCACCACGGGCCCGGCCTGCTCGGCGGGGTGCAGCGGCCACACCAGGAACACGCTGTCGACGCCGGTCAGCGCGGTGTGCAGGCTCGCGGGGTCGCTCAAGTCGCCGCGCACCGCTTCGACGCCGTCCGGGAGCTTCGCGGCCTCGGGGCGGCGCACGAGGGCGCGCACGGTCACGTCCTCGCGTCCCGCGAGCTGGGCGACGAGCGCGCCGCCGACGGTTCCGGTGGCGCCGGTCACGAGAATCGTTTTCCTGGTCATTTCCCTGTTCCTTCGTCCGTTGGCTTACTCCGGCGAAGGTAGGACTTAAAGGGAACTTGAAGTCAACGCGACGCGGCCAGCTCGCCGCGCGAGCGCACCTTGAGCTTCCGCAGCACGCTCGCGACGTGCTGTTCCACCGTGCGCCGTGAGAGGAACAACACCTCGGCGATCTCCCGGTTCGTGTGTCCCTCGGCCAGCAGCCGCGCGACGTCGCGCTCGCGTGGAGAGAGTTCGTCGCCGTAGCCGCGCCGACCGCGTCGTGACGGCGTGACCGCGCCGGTCGATCGGTAGGCGTGGCGGCAGCGGGCGGCGTCGCGGGCGGCCCCGAGCCCGTCGAACACCTCGGCCAGCTTGGTGAACGTGGCGGCCGCGGCGGGATCGCCTTGGCGAAGCCGGCAGTGGGCGAGCCGCTCGGAGGCCAGCGCGGCGTGGTACGGCGCGGGCAGCCGCTCGTACTGGCCGCGGGCGTCGTCGAAGGATTTGACCGCATCCGGCAGTTCGCCGTGGTGCGCGGCCACGATGCCGCGGCAAGTGGCCAGCGCGGCGTGGGCCATCGGCGCGTCGAGCGTGCTGATCTCGCGTTCGAATTCGCCGAGCAGCGCACGGGCCGCGTTCGACCGCCCGCCGAGGCAGTACGCGTCGGCGGCGACCGGGAGCAGGTCACCGGCCCAGGCCCAGACACCCTTGGTGCGCAACAACTCCAGCCCGCGATCGGCCTGCGTCACCGCGGCCTCGACGGAGTCCTGGGCGAGCAGCATCGCGGCGATCCCGCCGTGCGCGGCGATCACCACGGGGGTGAAGGCGTTTCCCGGTTGGTCGACGGCGGTCGCGGTGAAATGCTCGGCCGCGCGGTCCCAGGCACCGCGCGCGGCGGAGAGCAGGCCGAGGATGAGGGACAGCTCGCTGGTCACCGGGAGCAGATCGCGGTATTCCTCGATCAGCGCCTCGGCGCGTTCGTCGAGCCCGGCCCAGTTGCCGGTGAGCCAATCCGTGTGCACCCCGGTCGACCGCGCGGTGCCCACGACATACGGTGCGCCGCAGTCGGCCGCGAGCCGCATTCCGCTGCGCAGCAGCCTTTCCGCTCGCTGATGGTGCCCGATCCACGAACACGCGTCGGCGACGTTGCAGTGCAGCCGGGCGAGCTGCCGCTGCTCCTCGGCGCTTCCGACACGGGCCGGAGCGGCGGCGAGCATGGTCCACGCGTGCGCGTCGCCGGTGTGCAGCCGCGACGCGACGTTGTTGGCCATCAGTGTCAGCGCACGGCCGCGGTCACCGGACGACGACGCCGCCGCGATCAGCTCGTCGACGCGGTCCATCCAGCGCCGATGCTCGGCCAACGGCGTGTCGCTCACCCAAGGCTGGGCGAGCACCGCCATCCCGCGGCCGGCCAGCGCGGGCCGGTCGCCCAGCGCGGCGATCGCCAGCTCGATCTCCACCCGCGCGGCCTCCAAGCTGCCCGCCTGGCGGATCAGCATCAGCCCGAGCGTCAGCCGGACCTCGCCGGACAGCCGTCCGGACAGCCGCTCGTCGGACAGCAGCCGCTCCAGTGTCGCGACGACGTCCCGCTGGGACAGGCCGTTGCACGCCACCGTGCTCAGCTTGACCGCTAGTCTGTCCACATCGGACGGAGTGAGATCGGGGCCGGCCAGTGCCGTGCGGAGCAGGTCGATCGCGGCGGCGAGATCGCCCAGCGCGCCGGCCTGGTCGGCGGCGGCTTCGCCGTAGCGCAGCGCGCCCGCGTGGTCCCCGGCCTTGCGGCAGTGCTCGGCCAGCCGCACCAGCGGCGCCGGATCCCGGTCCCGCAGCAGGCGGACGGCGCGGCGGTGCAGCTCCTGGCGGTCCGGGCCCGCCAGCGTGTCGTACACGGCCTGCTGCGCCAGCGTGTGCCGGAAACCGTAGTGACAGTCGGCGGTCTCGACGAGGATGGCGCGGTCGAGCGCACGCACCAGCGCGTGGCGCGCACGGGCCTGGGCGAGGCCGGAGATCGCCGTCAGCAGGTCCAAGGGCGCCGGTTCGGCGAGCACGGCGGCGGCCTCGGTGATCCGGCGCGCGGCCAGCGGCAGCGCGGTGAGCCGTTCGACGATCGTGTCCCGGAGCAGGGCGGGAACCTCGACGGCGTCGAGAAGTCTTCGCGCCGCCGCGCCGTCCGCCTGCACGGCGCCTTCCGGATCGCGCAGCGCGTGCACGGTTTCTTCGACGGCGAACGGAAGTCCGGCCGTGCGTTCGTGCAACCGGGCGGCGAACTCGGCCGAGACGGCCGGGGTGCCGAGCAGCGCGCCGGTCAGCTGCCGGACGCCGTCGCGGTCGAGCGGTGCGAGCCGGACGAAGACGCTCGCACTGCCCGGCGCCGGCCGGTACGCGCTGCCCAGCGGGAGGCCGCCGGGCACCTCCTCGCCGCGGTAGCTCAGTAA
Organism: Amycolatopsis sp. NPDC059027; assembly: GCF_042739735.1. NCBI lineage: Bacteria > Bacillati > Actinomycetota > Actinomycetes > Pseudonocardiales > Pseudonocardiaceae > Amycolatopsis > Amycolatopsis sp. NPDC059027. Next base: position 13,959 of record NZ_JBHYIK010000002.1, read on the forward strand.
CAGGCTCAGCCCCGGCGGGGGATCGCCCATCAGGAACCGCAGCAACTGCCGTGATCCGTCATCGGCCCAGTGCACGTCCTCGACGACGAGCAGCACCGGGCCGAGCGCGTCCAGCAGCGCGCGGACGGCGCGGAACAGCCGGTGCCGGTCCGCCCGCGGATCGCCGAGCGGTGGCGGCGGAGCCGGGAGGTGGGTCAGTTCGGGGAGGTAGGGGGCGAGCGCGCCGGTGAGCGGGCTCAGCGGCCCGGCGGGCACGCCGTCGACGCCGCGCAGCGCCTCGATGACGACGCCGTAGGGAAACGGCTCGCGCAGCGGCTGGCAGCACCCGAGGAGGACCCGGTGCCGTGCCGTCTCCGGCCGCGCGACCAGCTCGCTCACCAGGCGCGTCTTGCCGACACCCGCTTCTCCTTCGAGCATCAGCACCGCGGGTGGCGCGGCGGCGGCGCGGGCCAGCGCGCGCAGTTCGGCCGCCCGTCCGATGAGGACCGGGGAACTCGTCCGGCACACGATCCCGTTGGTCATCGCCCTGCTCCCGATCTAGCGCACCCGAAAGCGGTACAGGCCCAAACCACCTTGTCCGGGTGAACGCAGCTTAGGTCGCGCGGCACCCGTCACGGAACAGATCCGAACGGTCACAGAACTTTCGTAGGGGGTAACGAGCCGGCATTAGTTAGGTAGCCATACGGGCCGCTACCTCGCTTGTTCCCGTGAGTGATTGTCCCCGACAGTGAGACCGAGGTGGCTCTCGGTCACCGCCGGAGCGCGGCCCGTTCGCGCTCCGCTTCTTCTGTTCGAGCGAACGGAGTTGGGTATGCACAACGTCTATCGCAAGGCGGCCCCCGTGGTGGTGGCCGCCTGCGCGATCTCGCTGGGGCTGGCCGCGCCGGCGCAGGCGCAAACCGGGCAGATCCGCAACGCGGGCGTCCCGGGCGCGATCGAGGGCAGCTATCTCGTCGCGCTCAAGTCCGGCGGAGCGCTCACGGCGGCCGCCGGTGACCTCACGCACCGCTACGGCGGACGGGTCACCTATACCTACGACACGGCACTGCGGGGCTTCGCGGCCTCGATGACCGAGGCACAGGCCCGCAAGCTCGCCGCCGACCCGGGCGTCGAGTACGTCGAGCAGGACGGGATCGCACACGTCACCGGCACCCAGACGAACCCGACCTGGGGCCTCGACCGCGTCGACCAGAAGGACCTGCCGCTGGATCAGAAATACACCTACCCGAACACCGGGAACGGCGCCACGGTGTACGTCGTCGACACCGGGACCGACTACAAGCAGGCGGAATTCGGTGGCCGCGCGTCGAGTGGCCACGACTTCATCGACAACGACGACGACGCGTCGGACTGCCACGGGCACGGCACGCACGTCGCCGGGACGGTGGGCAGCAAGACCTACGGCGTGGCCAAGGAAGCCAAGATCGTCGCGGTGCGGGTGCTGAACTGCCAGGGCCAGGGCTCGTGGGCGCAGGTCGTCGCCGGGATCGACTGGGTGGCCAAGAACGCGAAGGCCCCGTCGGTGCTGACCATGAGCCTCGGCGGGGCCGCCAGCTCCACTGTGGACAATGCGGTGAAGAAGGCGGTGGCCGCGGGCGTCACGAACACCGTCGCGGCGGGCAACGACAACAAGAACGCCTGCAACACCAGCCCGGCGCGGGTGCCCGAGGCGATCACCGTGAACGCCTCGGACAACAAGGACAGCAGGGCGTCGTTCTCCAACTTCGGTAACTGCACCGACATCTTCGCGCCGGGCGTGAACATCACGTCGCTGCGCAACGGTGGCGGGACGCAGCAGATGAGCGGGACGTCGATGGCCACGCCGCACGTCGCGGGCGCGGCGGCGCTGTACCTGACGGCGCACCCGACGGCCAAGCCCGCCGAGGTCGAGAAGGCGCTCACCGGTGGCGCGAGCGCCGGCGTGGTGAAGAACCCGGGCAGCGGTTCACCGAACAAGCTGCTCAACGTCTCCTTCATCGGTACCGGGGCGATGTTCTGATGCGGCGCGGGATCCTGGCCCTCGGCGCCTGCGTGTCGTTGCTGGCACTCGGTGCCGGGCAGGCAGTCGCGGCCGAGGCGGAAGGTGTTGTCGTACCGGCGAAACAGCACTACGGCGACCAGTACATCGTGGTGCTCAAGGATGCCGGTGCGGCGTCGGCCTCGTCGGCGACGCTGGCCCAGCGGTACGGCGGCGAAGTGCGTTCGACCTACGAGCGGACGTTGCACGGGTTCTCGGTACGCGCGATGACGGACAAGCAGGCGCGGCGGCTGGCCGCCGACCCCGCGGTGAAGGCGGTGTACGAGGACGGCACCGCCCGGATCGCCGACACCCAGACGAATCCCACCTGGGGCCTCGACCGCATCGACCAGAAGAACCTGCCGCTGGACCAGAAGTACACCTACGCCAACAGCGGGGCCGGGGTCACCGCGTACGACCTGGACACCGGTATAAACCCGGACAACCCGGAGTACGGTGGCCGCGCGTCGATCGGCAAGGACTTCGTCGGCGGCGACGGGAAGGACTGCAACGGGCACGGCAGCCACACCGCGGGCACCATCGCCAGCAAGACCTACGGGGTGGCCAAGCAGGTCAAGATCGTCGGGCTCAAGGTGCTCGGCAACGACTGCACCGGCAACGGGCCGGACTCCGCCGCGGTGGACGCGATGGAGTGGGTCACCGCGAACGCCGTCAAACCGGCCGTGGCGAACATGAGCCTCGGCATGGATCAGGTCGGCGTCGGCGACGACGCGCTGAAGAAGTCCATCGCCGCCGGGATCGTGTACTCGGTGGCGGCGGGCAACAGCTCGACGGACGCCTGCTCGGTCAGCCCGGCGCGGGTGCCCGAAGCGATCACAGTCGGCGCGACGGACAACCAGGACGGCCGTGCCTCGTTCTCGAACTACGGCACCTGCGTCGACCTCTTCGCGCCCGGCGTGAACGTGACGTCGCTGAGCACGTCGAACGGCGGAACGGTGAACATGAGCGGGACGTCGATGGCGACTCCGCACGTCACCGGCGCCTCGGCGCTGTACCTGTCCGCGAACCCGGGCGCCACCGCGCAGCAGGTGCGGGACGCGCTGGTCTCGAACGCCACCGACGGCGTGGTGAAGAACCCGGGCAGCGGCTCACCGAACAAGCTGCTCAACGTGTCCTTCATCGGCGGTGGCACACCGTCGAAATGCGGCGTCAAGTCGAACACCACGCCGGTGTCCATTCCGGACGCCGGGGACGCGGTGACCAGCTCGGTGACCCAGGATTCGTGTGACGGCGCGGCTTCGGCCTCGCTGCCGGTGAAGGTGGACATCACCCATACCTACAGCGCGGACCTGACCATCGATCTGGTCGGGCCGAGCGGTGCGGTGTTCTCGCTGCAGAAGCCGGGCGGCGCGGTCTCGGCGAGCGGCGTGCACACGACCTACACGGTGAACGCCGCCGCCGAGCGTGCCAACGGCACGTGGACGTTGCGGGTCAAGGACGTCTACCGCTTCGACACCGGCACGATCGACGGATTCTCCATCACGTTCTGATCCTGCCGCCGAGCCCCCTTCCCGAGGGGAACCGTGGCCCCCGCCCCCCGCGGCGGGGGGGCGGGGGGGTAGAACTGAGGAGCTCCTGTGGTGACGAGCACACAGGCGCTGCAGGGGTGGAGCGACCGCTCACGACGGCCGGGG
>NZ_JBHYIK010000002.1:17640-43805 GCF_042739735.1 Amycolatopsis sp. NPDC059027
GCCAAGATCCCGTTATTCACAACCCCTTAGCCACCCGCCCGCCGCCCCCCCGCCCGCGGGGCCCCCGCCCCCCCGGCACCTGCGGCGGGGGGCCACGGCTTTACTCACGTAATCACGCGAGTTCTCCGTTCACGCACGCGAGACCTCTGTACATGCACGCGAAACCTCCGGCGGATCACGACGCCGGGGAATGCTGTCAAGGCCACCTTACGGGCATCAGATGCCCGTAAGGTGGCCTTGACGGAACGGAACCGCAGTGTCCTTATTGGACTGTAAGGGTGAAGGTGGTGGTGGCGGTCTTTCCGGTGGAGTCCTTCGCGGTGATGGTGATCGGGTAGGTGCCGGGCTGGAACGGGGCACCCGCCTGCATCTGCGAGCTGCCCCCGCTGGACACGGTGACGGGGCTGAAGAACGGCGCGAACGGCAGTCCGGAACCGGAGGCCGACAGCGTGATCGTGCCGGTCCCGCCGGAGGCGGTCACCGTGGCCGTGGCGAAGAATCCGGGCCGCACGGTGCCGCTGCCGGGATTCACGCTCACCTTCAGGTCACCGGCGGGTGGTTCTCCCTTGCCCACGACCAGTTTCAGCGTCGCCGTACTCGTGTCGGTCGTGCCCTTGCCGGAGATCGTGACCGCGTACTCCTTCTCCGGCGTACCTGAAGCGGTTTCGATGGTCACCTTGGCCGTGTCGCCGGAGTTGATCGTCGACGGCTGGAACGTCGCCTTCGCGCCCTCGGGCAGGCCCGACGCGCTCAGTTCGACCTTCTCCGCGCCGTTCTTACCCGCCTTGCTGGTCACCGTCGCCGACACGTACTTGCCGGGATCGACCTTCACCGAACCCGGCGTCACGCCGACCGTGAACTTGTCCTGATCCGGTACCGAGCCGATCTGCTCCTTGACCCAGTCACCCATGTCGTTGTTGAGCCGGCCGTAGACGCTGTACCACTTGAAATCGCTGCGGCTCCACGACGCGACCCCGGTCACCTTGCCGTCCACGATCAGCGGGCCGCCGCTGTCCCCTGGCAGGATCGTGACGTGGCCGTCGCTGTAGCCACTGCAGATCATCGTGGCGTCCTGGAACCCCGCCCCGACACCCTGGCAGTTGCTGCCCGCCACGATCGGCAGGCTGAACTTGTGCAGCGTGACGTCCTTGGTGTCGTCGTTGAAGTCCTTCTTGCCGTAGCCGAGCCCGAGCCCGTTCTTGCCCGGTTTGTTCAGGTCGGTGTCCGCGGACGTCGCGACCTTCGCGTACTGCCCGCCTGGCACCGGGATGTCGGCGTCGGTGGTCACCACGGCGACGTCGTAACCCTGATCGAAGTTGACGTACTTCGGGTGGGTTTCGTAGCTGACGACGCCGATCCGCGTGCCGCCGCCCGCGTTGAGGTCGTCAAGGCCGTAGAGGAAGGTCTTCTTGCCCTCGGCGGCCTTGCAGTGCGCGGCGATGAGGATCTTGCGCGGGGCCACGACCGATCCCGTGCAGGTCTCACCCTGCGGCCGTGGCCCGCCCTCGCGCAGCCCGGCGATGATGAACGGGTAGTCCTTGACCGACGCCGGTGTCCCGCCGATGGACGAGGGCTGGACGTCGCCGCCGGGGACGGTGGTGCCGCCCAGCGGCGCCACCGCGGGCGGGTTCCCCGGCGCGGCGGTCGCCACGTTCGGCCACGGCGTGGTGAGGACGGCGAGGCCGACGGCGAAACAGCCCAGTATGCGGTTTCTTCTGCTCACGACAGCTCCTTCGGTTCGAGTAGCTGCCGTCACTTTCCGGTGACCGCGGGTGGGGTAACAACCCGGGAGCACACCCGTATGGGTACGGAACTATTGCGGCGAAAGGGTTTCCCGCGTCAGCCGAGCGCGCCGAGTACCGTGATGGCCGCGAGGCTGAGGCAGATGCCGAAGTTGACCACCTTGTGGTCGAGGAAGACCGCGACGAACTCGCGGATCGTCGCGCTGGGCCAGAAGTACCACGCCGTCGGCGCGCCGATGACCTGGCCGTCGACCTTCGCCCGCCGGGCGGTGAGCGCGGCACGCAGGACGTGGAAGTTGTTGGTGACCACCACACACCGGTAGCCCGGCCGCAGGCCCGTCATGATCTCGCGGCTGAACGTGAGGTTCTCCCAGGTCGTCCTCGACCGGTCCTCCAGCAGGATCCGCTCGCGGGGCACACCTCGTTCGACGAGGTAGTCGGCCATCGCGTGGGATTCGGGCACGTCCTCGTCGGGGCCCTGACCACCGGACGTCACGAGCAGCGGCTGTCCGCCCCTGGCCACGCCCGCCTCGAAGACCGCGCGGGCGCGGTCGAGCCTGCTCGCCAGCAGCGGCGGCACCTTGGCGCCGATCAGCCCGGAGCCGAGGACGACCACGAAATCGACGGCGCGGCGTTGCCGGATCCGGCCATACACGATGGCGTACAGCAGAAAGCAGACGAACAGGAACGACACGTACGCCAGGATCAGCGTCAGCACCGTCACCGCGACCTTCGCCGGGGTCCACGGGATCCGGTTGATCGCCGCGGTGAACGGGAGGTAGGCGAGGATCCCCGCACCGAGCAGCAGCGAGAGCAGGTTGGCCAGGCGCCTGCCTTCGCGGCGGATCATGGTGACGCCGTTGAAGACCAGGAAGATCGCCAGCGCCAGGATCGCCAGCGGGATCAGCAGGAACCCCGACACGACCACGATCTCCGCGGCCTGGGCCGACACCGAGGCCAGCGAGGCCACCGTGCCGAGCGCGGCGAAGAACAGGGTCATGAACAGGTAGACGCCGTTGCGGAGGCGGCGACGTTCCTTCAGGAAGCTGATCAGGAAGAACAGGAACCACACCGCCGCGATCCCGAAGATGACGTAAGCGATCCTCACGGGCGGGGATTAGACCATACGGTCCAGCGCCGACGAGGGAGAACCCGCCGACGCGCCTGGCTGACGGCGGGTACCGACACACAATGGATTTGACAGGGAAAGGTGCCGCGGTTCATTTCGTGGGCTTGGCGCGCCGCAGCAGGTACCAGGTTATCGCGGCGGGCACGGTCGCGGTGAGCACGGCGCCCAAGGTGATTAATCCCGGCGCGGTCAGCCGCACGCCGATGACCATCACCACGAGGCCGACCGAGAGCAGCACGAGCAGGCCCAGTCCGGCCGCCACCAAGGTGATGAGGTGGATCGGCCGGAACTCGGCGAACCGCCGTGCCATGCGCGGGTTCTCCTCGACGAGGTGTTTCTCGATCTCGTCGAGTTTTCGCTGTTCGTAATCGTGTAGCGCCATGTTCCAGCACCACCTGAATCATCGTGATCCAGCGTTTCGAGGTGGGAACATGATACGACCTCGGCGGCCGGAAAATCTTCTCCAACCCGATGTCCGGTCACGGCCGGATCTCGTGGCGGGTCGGAATTGAATCGGCCGACCCACCGGAAGCGTGCTGAGCAGGCAAGGAGTAGTCACGCCACCTGGCCCGCCGAGATGATGTCGTGACCACGGTGCGGGACCGTCCGGCCGCACCGTGGACGTCGTCTGTCCATTGGGGACGCACCCGGCACGGGCGGACTCCCTCCCGCCCGTGCCTTCCTCGTCAGTGGTGCTGCTTCCCGTCGACCGGGCGGAGCTCGACGCAGCAGCCTGCCCCCGGCGCGAGCGCGGCCTCCACCGTGTGCGCGCCCAGCCCGCTGAGCACCCCGGTCAGGAAGGCGTGGTTGATTCCGCAGACGAGGCCGGGCGCCTTGGCCGCCAAGGGCTGGAACGGGCAGTTGCGCAGCTGGACGCGGTCCGGTGCCGGGCGGCTCGGCTCGAACCCGTACCGGGTGAGCACGGCCTCGGCGAGGGTGAGCGCCCGCTCCGTGCCGAGTCGCCCCGGCCGGGCCAGGTCCCGTTCGAGACTTCCGGCCCGTTCGCCGTGCTCGGCGGCGATCCGCATCGCGGCCGCGCGGGCGGTCTCGTCGCCGGAGTCCGCGAGCACGGCGTCGGCGAGGATGTCGGCGAGGATCTCGTGCCGCCGGGCCGGGATCCCGACCTGGATCTCGGTGTCGGCCGGCCGGTAGAGCTTCGGCTTGCGGCCCACCCGCGCCACGCCGCCGACGGTGTCGTAACCGAACGTGAGCAGGCCGGTGCGGACGAGCTTGTCGAGGTGGAACGCGGCCAGCTTCCGGGAGATCCCGGCCGCTTCCGCCGCCTCGTCGCGCGCGACCGGGCGCCGCGCCTCCCGCACGTAGGTGTACAGACGGCGGCGCAGGTTGTCCTCGAGGGCGGCGACCGCGGTGACAGCGGCGATGTCCAGTGTCTCCCGCGGCCGTTCGGAAGCGGTCACGTACTCAGCGTATCGGCTATCACAGTTGGTCCAACAGCCACATGTCGGGATCGACACTGGTCACTTGACCTTCCGCAACATAACGCCAATACTTTTTGGTGAAACCAGGAGCCGAAAGCCAGGGTGAAGTGATGTCGAGTTCAGCACTGCGGGTCGTGCACCAGCCGGAGGTCGGTCCCGACCTCGAGGCGGCGGAGGCCGCGGCGGCCGAGTTCCTCACCGCCCTCGGCATCCCGCTCGACTCGGAGAGCCTGCGCGGCACCCCGGGCCGGATGGCGCGCGCGTACGCGGAGTTGTTCGCCCCGCGCCCGTTCGACCTGACGACGTTCCCGAACGACGAGCAGTACGACGAGCTCGTGCTGGCCCGCGCGATCCCGGTCCGGTCGGTCTGCGAACACCACCTGCTGCCGTTCGTCGGCGTCGCCCACGTCGGCTACCTGCCCGGCGAGCGCATCCTCGGGCTGTCCAAGCTCGCCAGGATCGTCGAGCACTTCGCCTGCCGCCCGCAGGTGCAGGAGCGGCTGACCAAGCAGGTCGCGGACTGGCTGTGCGAGCACCTGAACCCCAAGGGCGTCGGCGTGGTGATCGAGGCCGAGCACTCCTGCATGACCTTGCGCGGGGTGCAGGCCGTCGGCTCCAGCACCGTGACCTCGACCCTGCTCGGCACGTTGCGCCAGGACGCCCGCTCGCGCCAGGAGTTCTTCGCGCTCACCGGCGTCAACTCCTGAACCGTCCACAAGGGACGGTCTAGGGCGACTGCCGCGAGCCCAGCAGCAACAGGCACAGTACCGCGACGGCGGTGACCACCCCGGCGACGAGCAGCATCGGGTCCAGTGAGGGCGCGGTGGCCGGTGCGGCCTGCTGGACCACGGAAGGCGCCGACGAGGGCGGCGCGGCGGCCGGTTCGGTGGCGGGTGCGGAACTTGCCGACGGCGCGGAGCTGGACGGCTGGACCGACCCCGGCGCGGAAGGCGCGGCAGTCTTCTTCGACGGCACGGGTGCGGCCGGTGCCGGGCGGGGCGGCGGAGCGGGCGCGGCCGTGGTCGGCGCCGCCAGGACGGTGACGGTGGCCCGCATGTCGGGATGCACCGAGCAGTAGTACGAATACGTGCCGGGCTGGGTGAACGTGTAGCTCCAGCTCTGGCCCTGCGACAACTTCGGGCTGCGGAAGGCCACCGGCGCGCTCGTGGTGACGACGTCGTGCGGGGCTTCGTCGTGCTGCATCCAGGTCACGGTGTCACCGGCTCGGACGGTCAGCGCGGCCGGGCCGTACGCGTAGTTCTCCATCATCACCTGCTGGGCCGCGGCGCCGGCGGAGCGGGGCGCCCAGGCCAGGACACCGCAAGCGAGGAGAAGACCGGCGAGGACGATCGCGGTCCGCCTCATCGGACGAACTCCATCGCGATCTCGACGTGCACGCGGCGGCGCGCGAACCGGGCCTTCCGCCGCGTCTTCGGCAGAATTCCCTTGGCCCACAGGATGATCCGCTCGTCGTCGACGTACCGCAGGTCGCCGCGCAGCCGCAGGTCGCGGGTCGTGCCCGGCAGGACGACCCGGCAGACGAGGTCCACGACCCGGTCGGCACCGAGGAGTACCACCGGTGCTTCGACCACGACGTCCGGGTGGTCGGCGGTGGACAGACCGCGCGGTCCTGTCAGGAACCTGCTGAGAAAGGGGACGCCGACCCGCAGCGACGCGGCGTCGAGCACCACGGTCAGCTCGGGCTCGGCGACGTCGAAATGCCCACCCGAGGCGGAGAACCGGCCCCGCAGCACCGGAAAGCGCAGCAGGCGCAGGGAAGTCTCGATCACGCAGCGGTCGCGGCGCAGCGTGTACACCTCTCGGCGCACTCCGTCGGGGAGGAGAGCGGGCAGGACTTCGGTGTCGGGCATCGGCGGGTGCCTCCCGGGCTGGATGGGGATACTGGGCGGGTGGCCCGGCCGAGTGCGTTTCGGCCGGGCCACCCGTTTCGAGCGGGCGAACAGCTGGTCGGGGTCAGCAGGTCGCCTGGTTCAGCAGCGGTGTGAGCACGGATTCGAGCCACACCGTGTGGGTTTTGATGTACTGGTCGAGGTTGAGCAGATCGGTGACCTGCTGGCCGAGCGATTCCTCCAGGTGCGCGCTCTTGAGGTGCGCGACGATCGGCGCCAGCGTGTCGGCGACGACCTTGTCGGCCGACCCGTTCAGCACCGGGGCGAGCACCGTTTCCAGCCACACCGTGTGGGTTTTGATGTACTGGTCGAGGTTGAGCAGGTCCGTGACCTGCTGGCCGGGCGACTCCTCCAGGTGCGCGCTCTTGATGTGGTCGAGGATCGGCTGCAGGACTCCCTTCGGCACGCACGCGCCGCCGCCGGGCGGGGGCGCGGGCATGGTGTGGGTCGGGCTCGACGGCGGCGCGGAGGTCGGCGTGCCGGGAGTGGTGGGTGGCGCCGGTGAGCTGGTCGGCGATCCGGTCACGGTGAGGGTGGCCTTCATGTCCGGGTGGATCGAGCAGTAGTAGGAGTACGTGCCCGCCTTCGTGAAGGTGTGGCTGAAGGTCTGGCCGTTCTGCAGCGTCGGCGAGGTGAACTTCTCCGGGCCGTCGGTGATGACGATGTTGTGCGGCGCGGTGTCGTGGTTGGTCCAGGTCACCGTGTCGCCGACGGCGATGCTGACGTTCGCCGGGGTGAACTTGTAGCCCATGGCCTCGACGGACTTGGCGGGCGCCGCCTGTGCCGCGGGTGCCGCCCCGCCCGCCTGGGCCTGGGACAGGCCCTGGTAGAGCGGAACGGCCATCGGTCCCTGCTTGGCCAGCGCCGCCAGATCGACGTCGGCGCGTCGCGGCGCGGCCTGCTCGGTCTGCCCGCCCCGCAGGGTCGCCAGGCTGAACAGGGCCGCGGCGAGCGCGACGATCGCCACCGCGAACGGCCACCGCCGGGCGCGGGGCGCCGGTGGCGGTGCCTCGGTGGTGATTTCGGGGTTGTCCATCAAGGACTCCTTTCGGATCCGGTCACCGGCCAGGGCTGGCCGTGACGAGGAAGCTCGCCGCGAAGAGGACCACGAGCACGAGCGTGGTCTCGGCGGCGACGGAATAGACGAACGGGCGGACGACGGCGGCGTCGCCACGCAGGACCACGGCGAAGTCGAGACGCCGTGCGACCCAGCTCTTGCTGCCCTGCGCGATCAGCAGCACGACGGCGAGCACGGCCAGTTTCACCAGCAGGATCCGCCCGTAGCTGGTGGTGAAGATACGGCCGACCGGCCCGATGGTCTCCAGAGCCAGCACGACACCCGCGACGATCACCAGGAGCACCGACACCATCGCGAGCTTCGAATAACGGGGGACGACACGGGCGAGTTCGTCGGAGTCCCGGCGTGCCAGCACGCCGAACAACAGCACCGCGAGCCCGCCGATCCAGGCGGAAATCCCCGCCAGGTGGACGAAATCCGCGAGCTGGGTGAGCAGCGGCCGCTTGCTCTCCACCGCGTGGCCGGTGAGCCCGGACGCACGCAGCAGGCCGAGGACGACCGCGCCCGCGCCGACCCGCCAGGCGGTCGTCGTCGCGGCGGCCCGGCCCCGTTGCAGCACCCAGGCGAGCGCGACGCCACCGAGCAGCCACAGCAACGCCTTCGCGAACCAGACCTGTCCGAAGTGGACACCCAGAACCTGGCTGATCAGCTCCCAGCTGAAGAGGTCACCGGCCGGGCGCTGGGCCGACCACGCGCCCTGCAGCCCGATCCCGGCGAGCGTGCCCGCGAAGCCCAGCACCCAGCCGGTGGTCAGAACCCGCCGCGTACCACGGTGTCCGGCTCCCGCGGGCCAGAGCACGGCGAGGAAGAACAGCCCGCCGGCGAAGAGGGTCAGGCCGAAGTAGTCGACGCAGCGGGCGAGGACGTACCACGCCTTGGCCGGGGTCAGGTCCATGGCTCAGTGGCTTTCCGGCGCGGGGATCATGGCGAGTTCGAGGGAGCCGTCCGGGGCCTTGCAGTAGCCCAGCAGCACCGCGCCGAGCCCGTTCGAGCCCGTGACGCCGAGGCCGGTGGTCACCGCGCCGAGTACCGGCAGACCGCCCACGACGTCCAGAACCTGTTGGGGCACACCGGGTTGACACGAGGGGACGTCCGATCCCGGGGGTGGCGGAGGCGGGATCGGGGTGGTCGGCGGCACGGAGGGCGAGGGCGACACGGGATCGGTGGCGGACGGCGGCGCGGGGGAGGGCCGGACCTCGATTCCGCCCGGCATGGTGGGGGATGGTGGCTGCTGCTCCACGGGCGGCAGCACCGGGACGGCGGGCAGCGGCGAGATCGGCACTCCCGTCGGTGGCCCGCCGGAGGGCAGTGGTGGCTCGGTCGGCGACGCCGGTGCCACCGGGTGCCCGCCGTCGGCGAGCGGTGGGGTGGCGGCGGCCGAACCCGGTCGTAAGCCGATCCCGGACGCGTAGCCGACGACGACCACGACGGCCCCGGTCAGGCTCGCCGCGATCAGGTGCTCGCGACGTGGACCTCGCACTGCCACGGTCAGGTCCTCCTCGTGGGAGAGAGCGGTTCCGGAATCGCCTCGCGGACGAAGGGAACCGGGAAAGGGAAGACGTCCTCGTCGACGTCGAAGAAGGCACAATGGCGAAGGAAAAGAAGCCCTTCGGTCGGCGAGAAGAAAACCAGCCGCCAGGTTTCGGGGTGTGTTCCTGACATGAAGACCAGGTAAAGTCGCCCGCCGTCCGGTAATGGTTCGCCGGTGAGATCGGCGGCCGGACGCCGGAAAATCTACGCCGTTCGGGTGACCAGAGGCTGCGCCGAGGGGCTCAGGGGGCTCGGCGGCGAGAAAGATGATCATGCGAGTGAGAATTGCTTAACAGACATCTTTCATTTCTCGCGGCGCCGCGGCGCTAATGTCGGCTGCCTCAGGCGTACCCGATCCGCCGGATTCGGCGCGTACCCGATCGATCGCGAGGAAATCATGATTCTCGATGAACAGCGGTGGCTCGAAGACGCCGGTCACCGGTTCGCCGCGCGCGTGGCCGTCCTGCTGACGGTGGTGGTGCTCGCCTTGCTGCTGTGGACGCCGGGAGCGCACGCGCACAGCGTGCTGGTGTCGAGCACTCCGGCGAAGGGTGCTTCGATCGCGACCTCTCCCGAGCAGGTCGTCCTCGAGTTCAACGAGCCGCTGGAGAAGGGATTCACCGAGCTGACGGTCATCGGCCCCGACGGCGGCACTCACTGGGAAGGCGGTCCGATGTCCATTGTGGACGCCAAGGTGTCGGCACCGGTGCACCCGCTCGGCTCGTCCGGGGCGTACACGATCCACTACCGCGTGATCTCCGCGGACGGACACCCTGTTTCCGGGACCGTCCCGTTCACGCTCACCGTGCCGGGACCGGCGAACGCGGCGCCGGTCACCTCGGCGGCCGCCGCGCCGGTGGCGGCACCTTCGGTGTCCTCAGTGGACAGTGGGGTCCCGCTGTGGCCGTGGATCACCGGTGGGGTGGTACTGCTTCTCGCCGGCTTCGCCGTCGCGCGCCGGATGGCCCGCGCGCCGGCGCGCGCGGGCCGCTGAGGTCAGCGCAGGCGCTGTGCCCGCAGGACGGTGTCGCGGTGGTGCGGGTTGCCCTCGGGCACGTGGGCGCGCTCGCGGGTCTCGTGGACCAGGATCTTCCAGTCGTCATCGAGCAACGCCGCGACCTCGGACGGTTGGTAGAAGTCGCGCGGGTCCGGACCCTGCCCGCCGTTGTGCTCGTGGTGCTCCAAAGCGCCGTCGAAGTCGTGGCCGACGAAGAGCAGGGTCCCGCCCGGTGCCACCGCGGCCAGCAGGCCACGCACGGCGCTTTCCTTCCGGATGGGGAAGTAGTGCGCGGAAACGAGGTCGAACGAAGCCGCGGGCGGGGAGGACACCGCGAGGTCGGTGCGGACCCAAGCGACGTTCTCACCGCCGTGCGCGGCGGCCCGTTCGAGGGCCACCTGCGAGACGTCGATCGCGGTCACCCGCCAGCCCTTTTCGGCCAGCCACCGCGCGTCGGCACCTTCGCCGCAGCCGACGTCGAGTGCCTGCCCCGGTGTCAGGCCGGCGACCTCGGCCACCAGCGTGCCGTTCGTGGCCCCGCTCCAGAGCGAGTCCTGCTCCCGGTACCGGCCGTCCCAGAATTCCGCGTTCACGTAGTTTTCTTCGCTCACAGTGCGTTCCGCCGTTCGGTCAGTGCGTTCTGGACATCTTCGGAGATGAGGTCGGCGTTGATGGCGCCTGCCGCGGTGGCACCGGCCGCCGCCGACGCGAGGACCTGCAGCCGCGGGTCGGTGACATTGCCCGCGGCCCACACGCCCGGCACCGAAGTCCGGCCGTCGGGGTCGGCGGCGAGGTAGGTGCCCATGCCCGTGGGATGCGGCGCCGGTTCCAGCCCGAGCGGTGCGAGGAATCCGGCACGCGCGGTGAACCGCGGCGCGATTACCAGCGCGCTCAGCGGGATCGCCATGCCGCTCGACAGCCGTACGCCGCTGAGCCGGTCGTCGGTGACGGTCACGGCCGTCACCTCGTCCGGCACGACCGGGATCTCCAGCGCGGTGAGCTGCTCCAGTTCGTCGTCGGCGGGTTTCGCGGCGGTGTGCAGCAGGAACGTCACGTCCGCCGACCACTGCCGGAACAGCAGGGCCTGGTGCATGGCCATCGGCCCCGTGGCGAGGACGCCGATCGGCTGGTCGCGGACCTCCCAGCCGTGGCAGTACGGGCAGTGCAGCACGTCCCGGCCCCAGCGCTCGGCGAGCCCGTGGATCCGCGGCAGTTCGTCGGTCAGCCCGGTCGCGACGAGCAGGCGTCGCGCGTCCACTGTGGACCCGTCGTCGAGTTCGACGGTGAACTCCCCGGAGGCCCCGGCCACCGACACGACCTGCCCGGTGACGATCTCGCCGTCGTATCCCTCGACCTCCCGTCGCCCGATCTCCAGCAGCTCGCCCGGCGGCATCCCGTCGCGGGAGAGGAATCCGTGCATGTGCTCGGCGGGCGCGTTGCGCGGCTGCCCGCCGTCCACCACCAGCACCGAGCGCCGCGCCCTGCCCAGCATCAGCGCGGCGCCGAGTCCCGCACCGCCGCCCCCGGCGATGACCACGTCGTAGCGGCCCCGTGTCTTGGTCATGGTGACCACCTCCGCGATCCACCATGCGGGAGACTTCGCCAAGTTGACAAACTTCTTTGCCGAAACTGCAATAAGGGGATGAGCGACGACTTCGAAGAGGTGCTCACCGCGGTCGGGCCTCGCCTGCGTGAGCTGCGCAAACGTGCCGAACTGACGCTGACGGACCTGGCGGAGGCGACCGGCGTCTCGGTCAGCACGCTGTCCCGGCTCGAGTCCGGCAGCCGCAGGCCGAGCCTGGAACTGCTGCTCCCGCTGGCGAAGGCCTACGGCGTCCCGCTCGACGAGCTGGTCGACGCCCCGTCCACCGGCGATCCCCGCGTCTATCCTCGCCCGTTCAAGCGGCACGGGATGACCATCATCCCGCTGACCCGCAGGCCCGGCGGGGTCCAGTCGTTCAAGCACATCATCCCGGCGGGGCCCGACCGCCGGGAGCCGGATCCGCGGACGCACGAGGGTTACGAATGGCTGTACGTCCTCAATGGACAGCTGCGGCTGGTCCTCGGCAAGCACGATTTCGTGCTGCGCGCGGGCGAGGTCGCCGAGTTCGACACCCGGGAGCCGCACTGGTTCGGCAAGGTGGACGAGCGGCCGGTGGAGTTCCTCAGCCTGTTCGGGCCGCAGGGCGAGCGGATGCACGTCCGCGCCCGGCATCGCCGGGACTGAGGCGGTTCAGGTGGCGTCGGGATCGACCGGCGGGCGCTCGCCGGGCCGCAGTGGCGTGGGCGGCGGGGCGACCGGTGTGCCGTTCGCCACGGGCTGGGCCGCCGCGGGGGCGGGCTCGTCGAGCAGGTAGCTGGTGACGACCGTCTTCGGGTTGAACTCGCGGAGGCTCTGGAGGTCCTGCAGGGGCTTGCGGAGCTGGTCGAACTCCGGGCCGAGCTCGGACTTGAGCTGCTCCTGCGCGCCGCTGGCATACGCGCGGACCTTGCGGATCGACTGGCCGAGCCACTGGAGCGCGCCCGGCAGCCGCTCGGGGCCGAGGATGAACAGCCCGGCCACTACCAGGACCAGGATGTGCTCGATGCTGAGGCCGAACACGCTTCACCTCCGGACCCATTCGTCGGATTTCGCCCGGTTACGCGGAAAACACGCCCGTGCGCCTCCCCGATCCTACCGGCGAACGGTGAACGACCGGGGGGCTCCGGATGCCGGATCGGTCACCGGGTGCCGCTTCTCAACGGGACGCTGTCCTCGCCCCAGGTGTTCACGATCGGGTGCCAATCCTGTGCTCTGGGTGAGATGAAGCGGTGATCTCCGTGCGCTATCACCTGCGTGCTACGTCGAATGGGGGTGTGTGTTCCGCCATTTGAGGGTAGTCAGACGGACACGGAACGCCTACTTTACTGGCAAGTAGAGAATCCGCTGAGTCCTGAGGACGCTGCGTCACGTCACGAACGTGAGGAGGCGGGATGGCGACCGACTTCGACCGTGCCGGTGAGCACCGGCGCGAGGAACTCGGCGGGCTGCTGGAACAGGGCCCGTTCAACGTCGCGTTGCGCGCGGCGATCGTTGCCAGGGGGCTCAGCCTCGACCGCATCCAGGACCGGCTTGCCCGCAAGGGTGTCCAGGTCAGCCTCGCCACGCTGAGTTACTGGCAGTCGGGCCAGCGCCGCCCGGAGCGGCCGACGTCGTTGCGGGCGCTGGAACATCTCGAGAACGTGCTGGAGGTCCCGCCGAACTCGCTGCGGAACCTGCTCGGCCCGCCGAGCCCGCGTGGCAGGCGCGGCGGCAGCCTGCCGGGGCTGGCCGATCTATGGCCGGCGAAACCCGAGGTGGCCGGGCTGCTCGGGGATGTGCCGACCACCCCGGACCGTTCGCTGCGCAGGCTCACCCTGCACGACCGGGTGCTGGTCGGTCCGGACGGACGGGAACGGGCCGTGCGGTGCACCCAGGTCATGCGCGCCGACTGCGGTGGCCCCGACCGCGCGCTGCTCGTCTACGACTGGGACGGGAGCGCCGGCGAGGAGCCGGTCGTGACCGGGCTGCGGAACTGCACCCTCGGCAAGGTGGTGACCAGCGAGGTCAGCAGCCTTTTCGCCGCCGAGCTGCTGTTCGAACGTCCGCTGACCAAGGGCGAGCACGTCCTGATCGAGTTCGAGGTGCACAACCCGCGCCGGGAACACGCCGAACCGGCGACCACCGAGGCCTACTTCCGCCGGTTCCGCCGCTCGGTGCGGGAATACCTGCTCGAGGTCTGCTTCGACCCGGCCGCGGTGCCCCGCCGCTGCCAGCACTTCACGTCACCGCCGGGGGACACCTCGGCGGAGACCGCGCAACTGCTCAAGCTCGGGCTGTCCGATTCGGTGCTGGCGCTCGGCCGCGACGTCGGCCCCGGCCACTTCGGCATCCGCTGGTACTACTGAGTTTCGTGGACTCCGGTGTCGCGAACGACGCGTACGGGACGTTGAGCGTCGCCAACGCGTCGTTCGCGACGTCGTCCTTTGTAGACCGATGTCCGGCGAAGGGAACATCCGTGGCGTCCAGCGCTCTGAAGGCCCCTTCAGAGCGATCCGGGAATCACCGCACGGAGCGCACCGGGGCGATCGCGGCCGCGCCGGCGAGCGCGCACACCGCGGCGAGCAGGTAGAGCGGTGAGTACCCGCCGAGCTCGGCGATCACCACGCCCGCGATGGCCGGGGCGAGCGCTTGCGGGGCGGTGTTGGCGAGGTTGACGACGCCGAGGTCGCGCGCGTGCGCGTGGGCCGCGGGCAGCACCTGGGTGATGAGCGCGTTGTCCACGGCAAGGTAGACGCCGTAGCCCACGCCCATCAGCGCGGCCGCGAACAGCGCGGCGGAGAACGTGTGCGCCAGCGAAAGCACCACCATCGCGGCGGCGACCACGGCCGAGGAGACCACGACGAACGGTTTCCGCAGCCCGCTGCGGTCCGACCATCGCCCCGCGACGACGCTGGTGAGCAGGATCCCGGCGGTGTAGACGACGATCAGCAGGAACACCGCCCGCGCCGGGTCCTCGTGGTGGACGACGTCGCGCAGGTAGTACAGCAGGTACAGCGTGCCGACGGCGTTGGCGAGCTGGATGCCGAGGCGGCAGCCGAAGGCCCAGCCGAGGTCGTGGGTGAATTTCGGCGGCCCGGCGGGACCGCGCTCGATTCGCGGCGTGTCCGTCGGCAGGAGCACGAAGGGGACGATGAGGACTAGCAGCAGTCCCGCCAGCAGGCAGTACCCGGAGACCCGGCCGGTCACCACCGAACTCACCAGAAAACTGCCCAGTATCAACGAAAGCGGTAGCGGAAGCCCGACAAACGCCGACACCACACCCCGTTGGCGCACCGGCACGAGATCGGGCACGGACGCGGTGAGCGCGGCGTACATCGCGTTCGTTCCCGCCTGCACCACGCACCAGGTCAGTGCCACGCCGAGGATCGTGTGCTGCAGGCCGAGCAGGACGAGCCCGGCGGCGCACACCAGGCCACTGCCCAGCACCCACGGCCGCCGCCTGCCGAACCGCGAGGCCGTGCGGTCCGACAGCGCGCCCGCGACCGGGCACACCACCATGGAGAGCACCGCCGCGACAGCGGTGATCCAGCCGAGGTTCGCCACCTTGCGCGCCGGGTCGATCGCCTCGATCTGCAGCGGCAGCAGCACCTGGATCGGCGTCAGCACCGCGATCGACATCCCGAGCGTCGCGGCCGACAGCGCGGCGATCCACCCGGGACGGACCGCCGCCGTCGGCTCGGTCACGACGCCGGTCATCGGATCTTCACCCACGCGGTGCCGTTACGGTCGCCGAGTCGCAAGGAGAAGGCCAGACGCCCCTCCCGGTCGGCCAGGACCGTGCCGGGCCGGGTGCCCGAAGGGTCTTCGACATGGACGGTGTAGCGCAGGCCCGGTTCGTACCAGGCCGCCGTGCGCACCCGTGCCGTCCCGCTGCCGGCGAGGGCGAAACCTTCTCTGTCCACATGAGACAACACGGCGAACTCCCGGTGGGAACGGGAGAAACTCACCGACCAGTCCCATACGGAGAACTCGGGCTCGGCCGAGGTGTAGGAGAACGGGTCCGGAGTGGACGGTGGATCGGCGAGGGCCTCGGCCAGCAAGGGGACCGTCGCGCGGAGATCGTCTATCCACTGTGGCCAGTCGTGGACGCCGCGCCGGTGGTGCCAGTGGTGGCCGATGCCCAGCGTGGTGAGTTTCCGGTGCATCCGCACCGACTGGTGGTACACGATCGCCTCCACCGGGTCGGGGCGGCGGTGGTCCCGGTCGGCGGGCACGCCGTTGCCGGTGCGCACGGCCAGCGTCATGCCCCGCAGGTTTTCCGCCAGGTCCCACGGGTTGTGCGCGCGCCAGCGGGCCGCGCGGGTGAGCCGGTCGCCCCAGATCGCCCCGAACCCGCCGCCGTCCCGCCGCGCCGCGATCTCGGTGATCCACGAGTACCGGTTCGTGTCGAGCACCCCGGAGAAGCTCGCCGCCGCCACGAACAGATCCGGATGCCTTGCCGCATAGGAGAACGCGCCGAACCCGCCCATGGAAAGACCGGCCGCCGCCCGTCCTTCGCGACGCGCGATCGTGCGGAACGTGGCGTCGACCCAGGGCAGCAGTTCGCCGAGGTGATAGGTCTCCCAGCGGGGCTTGCCGAGACGGCCGGGCTTCTCCCAGTCCGAGTAGAAACCGTTACGGGCGTCCGGCATCACGACGATCAGCGGGAACTTCTCCGTCGTTTCGGCGGCCTTGCCCTTGTCGGTCCACGAGCGGTAGTCGTCGTCCCCGCCGTGCAGCAGATAGAGCACCGGGAACCGCCGACGGGTGTCCACTGTGTACTCGGTAGGGAAGAGGATGCGCAGGCTGGTCCGGCCGCCGACCGCCGTCGAGTCCACTGTGTACTCGACGAGCCGCGATCCCAGTGCCTGCCGGGAAACGACGGCCAGCCCGGTCCGCGTGGGTGCGGCCGTCACCGGTGCGTGGCCAGGCGTTCGGTGCGCACGGCCGCGCGGCGGACCTTGCCCGCGTCGTCCCGCAGCGGCTCGTCCACTCGCTCGAAAACCCGGGGTAGCTTGTACGGCGCCAGCCGGGACCTGAGATGTTCCAGCAGTGCCACCTCGTCGAGCGGTCCGTCGGTCTGCACCACGGCGTGCACGATGTTGCCGTAGTCCTCGTCGGGAAGCCCGATCACACAGCTGGACAGCACCGACGGATGCTCGTCGAGCGCCGCCTCGACCTCGGCGGGGAACACGTTCGCGCCGCCGACAAGGATCATGTCCGGTTTGCGGTCGGCGAGGTAGAGATAGCCGTCGGCGTCGAACCGGCCGACGTCGCCCTGGGATTCCCAGCCGCCGGGCAGACTCGTCGGGGTATCACCGAGATACCGGTATGTCGCGGGCGCGCCGGGCGCGGACCGCATCCAGATTTCCCCGGTCTCGCCGGTCGGGACGTCGCGATGTTCGTCGTCGAGTACGCGGATTTCGCCGGCCGCGACCTTGCCGACGCTACCCGGGTGGGCCAGCCATTCCTCGCCGGTGATCAGCGTGCCCGCCTGCGCCTCGGTGCTCGCGTACAGCTCGTGCAGCCGTTGCGGGCCGATCCAGTCGATCCACGCCTGCTTCAGCCAGACCGGGCACGGTGCCGCGCCGTGCAGCACGACCCGCAGGCTCGACAGGTCGGCCGCGTCCCGCTCGGCCTCGGGCAGCCGCCACATCCGGTGCATCATCGTCGGCACCAGGAAAACCCAGTCCACACGGTACTTTTCGATGGCCCGCACGGCTTCCGCCGCGTCGAACCTGGGCAGCACCACGACGTGGTTGCCGGTGAACAGCGCCGACGCGGACATCATGAACGGCGCGTTGTGATACAGCGGCCCGGCAGCGAGATGCACGCCGTCCGGCGTCATCCCGAACAACGCCGCCACTCCGGCCAGGACGTCGGCGTATGCGGCTTCCCCGGCGACGATGATCTTCGGACGGCCGGTGCTGCCGCCGGAGGCGGGCGCCTTCCACGGACCGGGTTCGACGGCGGGGAGCGGTTCGTGGTTCTCCGGCGGGGTGAACCCCGGCGGCACGTGTTGCCGTCCCGCCACCTCGGGCCCGACGACGAGCGCTGGATCGGCGAGCGCGAGCACCGCTTCCAGCTCGGCGGCCGGGAACCGGTAGGACAGCGGCTGCGGGGTGGCGCCGAGCTTCCACGTCGCGAGCGCGGCGAGGACGAACTCGATCCCGTTGGGTAGTGCGATGGTCACCAGCGAGCCCGCGCCGACCCCGAGATCCGCGTACGCGTGCGCGAGCGCGGTGCTGCGCAGGTCGAGTTCCCGGCGGCTCAGCGTCCGGCCCCCGCAGGTGAGCGCGGCGCGGTCGGGGGCGGCAGCGGTGAGGTCGGCGAGGCGGGCGGCCAGGGTCGTACGGTCCATATGGTCAAACTCCCCATCATCGCGTCGTGTCCTCCCGCCGATGATCGTCAGAATGGGATTTTGTGACAATGAAGCCCGGGCAACGTTGTACTCGAGGCGCGTCTCCGTCCCCGTTCGCTGGAGGTTTCCACCATGACGGCTCCCGCACTGGACGAGCTGCTCGGCGATCCCGCGCGGCTCGACGCGATCGTCGACCGGCTCGTCGCCCGTATTCGCGAGGCGGTGCCCGAGTACGCCGCCGTCACCGACGAGGCACTGCGGTCGGGGAACCGGCGTATCGTCGCCACGGCGTTGGCGCACCTGCGCGAGCACCGCCTGCCCGACACGGCCGAACTGCGGGAAATCACCGAGATCGGGGTCGCGCGGGCGAGACAGGGTGTCAGCCTGGCCGCGGTACTCGCCGCCTACCGCGCCGCGGGCGAGACCTGCTGGGACCTGATCGAGGCGCGGGCGCGGGAACACGGCGCCGACGACGCGGCATTGCTCGTCACGCTGGGACTGGTGTGGCGCTGGTTGGACGTCGTCACGGTCGCGGCGGCGACGGCGCATCACGAGGTCCAGCTGCGGGTCGCGCGGGAGGACGAACAGCGGATCGGCGACTCCCTGCGCGCGCTGCTCGCGCCGACGACGTCCCCGGCGTCGAGCCGCGGGCACCTCGCCGGCCTCGGCCTCGACCCGGACGGCAGGTACGCGGCGGTGCGGGGCAGGCTGGCGCCGGGCGTCACGGTGTCCGTGCTGCGGGAGTCGGTGCCCTCGGGGGTGGTGCTGGCCGCGGTCGGCAGGGAGGACGTGGCGGGCGTGCTCGGTGCCGGGGTGTCGCTGGAGACCTCGCTCGGCACGTTCGGGATCGGGCCGGTGGTGGCGCCCGAGGAGCTGCACCTGTCCGCGCGCTCGGCGGGCCGGGCGCTGGCGGCGGCGTTCCGGCTCGGCATGGGCGGGGCCCACGAACTCGCGACACTGCGGCTCGCAGCGGTCGCCTCCGCCGACGAGGAGCTGACCGCCATCCTCGCCGAGCGGCTGCTGGAACCCTTGCGGGACAAGGGACGTTACGGTATGGACATCTGGAGTTCGGTCGTCGGCTACCTTGAGCACGGACTGCGGATCGACGAGGCCGCCGCCGCGTCCCCGGTGCACCCCAACACCTTGCGGCGCAGGCTCGCCCACTTCGCCGAGTTCACCGGTGCGGATCTGCGCGACCCGGCCGACATCGCCGAGCTGTGGTGGCTCGTCCGGCTGGGCCGCACCCCGGCGCACTGACCCGCACGGGTGGGTGAGAGCCGGACCACAGCGCGTGATATTCACAGTTTCACAGTCCGCGTACTTGCTGGTGAAAGACCTGGCAGAGCGCGGTAAACGGAGTGCGCCGGTCACCAGGATGGGTACTCCCGTACCGATCCGGGCGAGGAAACTTCCCGCTCGCAAGGTGCTGGCTGGTTGCTTGCCGCCGCACGCACCTGGTGAGCTGTGGCCTGTACGGGCGTCCCATTCTTGCAGTGCTTCTCCGCCAATGCTTTCCGAGCTCCCCGAGGTACTCCCATGAGTCTGCGGCTGGCCAACAAGAACGAGACCGGTGCCGGGCCCACGAGGGTGCGGCGGCGCTGGCTCCTGCCCGCGATCATCGCGCTCGCGTGGCTGGCGTTCGGCGTGCTCGGCGGGAGTTTCCCCGGGCTGCTCTCGGAGGTGCAGAAGAACGACGGCGCTTCGTTCCTGCCCGCCGGTGCCGAAGCGACCGAGGTCGCCCATCTCCAGGAACGCTTCGCCGGCGGCAAGATCCAACCCGCGCTGATCGTGTACAGCCGGGACACCGGGATCACCGAGGCCGACCGGGCCGCGATCGCGCGCTCGGCGACGGCCGTCGGAAAGCTCGGCGGGCTCACGGGCCCGGTCAGCCCGCCGATCGACTCCGACGACAGGAAAGCCGTCCAGCTCGTCGTTCCCGTGTCCGGTGTGGACGGTTTCGCGGCCGGGGAGACCGTCCGGGAGATGCGGGACGTCGTCCACGCCACGACGCCGCTGGGGCTGTCGGCCGCGATCACCGGGCCAGGCGGGTTCAACGCCGACTTCAGTGAGGTGTTCGGCGGCATCGACGGGAAACTCCTGGTCATCACCGCGATCGCCGTCGTCGCGATCCTCGTGCTGGTCTACCGCAGCCCGTTGCTGCCCATCGTCGTGCTGGCCAGTGCCGGGCTCGCGCTGATCGCCGCGTCGGCGGTGGTCTATCCGCTGGCCAAGCACGGTGCGCTGACGCTCAACGGACAGACCCAGGGCATCCTGTTCATCCTGGTTTTCGGCGCCTCGACCGATTACGCCCTTCTTCTGGTGGCGCGATATCGGGAGGAACTGGCCCGCAGAGACAACGCGCGTTCCGCGGTCGTGGTGGCACTGCGGGCTTCGGCGGAGTCCATTGTGGCCTCCGCGGGAACCGTGGTGCTCGGCCTGCTCTGCATGCTGTTCAGCGAACTGACCTCGAACCGTGGCCTCGGCCCGGTGGCCGCGATCGGCATCGCCGCTTCCTTGCTGACGTCGCTGACCTTCCTGCCCGCGATGCTCGCGTTGCTGGGCCGCGCCGCCTTCTGGCCCGTGCGGCCCGCGGCCGGTGCGCGACACGGGCTGTGGTCGCGGATCGGGGCGCTGGTCGGCCGTCGCTACCGGTGGGTGTGGGCGGGGACGGCAGTGGTGCTCGCCGCGCTCGCCGCCTTCGCGCCGACCCTGAAATCCGACGGGGTGAGCCAGGCCGACGTCTTCCTCACCAAGGTCGAGGCGGTAACCGGCCAGGACACGCTCGCCGAGCACTTCCCCGGCGGGGCGGGCAATCCGGTGGTGATCGTGGCCAGGCAGGAGGCGGCCGACCGGGTCGCCAAGGCCGTGGGCGCGGTGCCCGGGGTGGACGGCGGCGCGCGGGTGAGCCTCGATCCCGCGACGGGGCGGCCGAAGGTGCTCGACGGGCTGGTCGAGATCGACGCGACGCTGCACGACCCGGCGGATTCCGCCGCCGCGATGTCCACAGTGGACAAAGTGCGGGACGTGGCAGGCGCGGTGCCCGGCGCGGAGGCGAAGGTCGGCGGTCAGACGGCGATCCAGCAGGAGATCCGCGACGCCGCCGAGCGGGACCGCGGGGTGATCATCCCGATCGTGCTGCTGGTCATCTTCGGCGTGCTGGCCCTGCTGCTGCGCTCGCTGCTGGCGCCGCTCATGCTCATCGCGACGGTCGTGCTCTCCTTCGCCGCGACGCTGGGTGTCGGCGCGCTCGTGTTCAACCACGTGCTGGACTTCCCCGGCTCGGACCCGTCCGTGCCGCTCTACGCGTTCGTCTTCCTGGTGGCACTGGGCATCGACTACAACATCTTCCTGATGACCCGCGTCCGCGAGGAGGCGTTCAACGACGGCACCCGGGCGGGCACGCTCGAGGCGCTCGCCGTCACCGGCGGCGTGATCACCTCGGCAGGCGTGGTGCTCGCCGCGACGTTCGCCGCGCTCTCGGTGCTGCCGATCCTCTTCATGGCGCAGATCGCGTTCCTGGTCGCCTTCGGTGTCCTGCTCGACACCCTGCTCGTGCGGTCACTGCTGGTTCCCGCCCTCACCGTCCACATCGGACGTCGAGTGTGGTGGCCCGGCAGGCTCCGGCACGGGGCGGCCTGAGCGGATCCGGACCGCGACCACCGCACCGGCGATGACGACCACGGCCGCGACCGCCGCCGTCGCGGCGAACCCGGAAAGGAAGGCGAAATGCGCCTTGCCGGGATCGGCGCCGACGGGCACCAGACCTTGGGTGACCGCTTCGTCCGGGAGGACTTCCTTGGCACGCCACGACATCACCACACCGAGCACGACGATCCCGGCCACGCCACCGAGCTGGGTGGCCACCTGTTGCAGCGCGGAGGCCAGGCCCGACATGGCGACCGGCGAACCGCCGATGATCACCTGGGTCGAGGCGATCAGCGCGATCCCGGTGCCGAGGCCGAGCACCAGCGACGCGGGCAGTGCGTCGGTCCAGCCGGTGTCCACGTCGAGCAGCGTGAAGCCCAGCATGCCGACCGAGACCAGCACGAATCCCCAGATCGCGGGGCGGCGCGGGCCGAACCTCGCGGCGAGCGCGCCGCCCAGCGGGGCGCTGAGCACGACCACCACGGTCACCGGGAGCAGCCACAGTCCCGCGGCGATCGGGTCGAGGCCGCGCACGTTCTGCAGGTACAGCGTCAGGAAGAACAGGAGGCCGAACAATGAGAAATAGCTCAGCACCGTGAGCACGGCACCGATGGCGACGCCGGGCGCGCGCAGCAGGGAGGTCACCCGGAGGCGGCCGCCCGCCGAGCGCGATTCGGCCACGGTGGCCAGCGTCAGCAGCGTGGTGAGTCCCGCGATCGGCGCGTTGACCAGGAACACCGCCTGCCAGCCCGACCACTGCACCAGCAGGCCCGCCACGATGGGCCCGGCCGCGATCGACGCCGCGGACGCCCCGCCCCAGACACCGAGCGCCAGCTCCAGCCGGTGTGGCGGGAAGGCCATCCGCAGCAGCGCGAGCGCCGCGGGCTGCAGCATCGCGCCGCAGATCCCCTGCAACGCGCGGAGCGCGATCAGCATGGCCACCGTCGAGGCCATGGTGATGAGCACGGACACCGCGCCGAACCCGATGACCCCGGTGAGGAACACCGCCCGCCTGCCGTACCGGTCGGCGATCCGGCCGGCGGGGAACAACGCCAGCGCCAGTGCCAGCAGGTACGCGGTGGTGATCCACTGCAGGCCGGACAGCGACGCGCCGGTGTCCTTGCCGATCTCGGGTCCCGCGATCGTGAGTGCCGTGCCGTCGAGGCCGACCATGGCCCCGCCGAGCGAAACCGCCAGCAGTGTCCACCCGGGGTTTCGCGAGAATCCCACCTTCTGGGAGGAGTCAGAATATGTCATGAAACGACCTTCCCGGTACCGGCGATGAGGGTGCCAGAAGCGGAAACGCGTGTTCGGTGTCCGTTTCGGGCCCGCCTTGTTCCCACGATAGCGGCGACCGCTTTGCGGGCAAACAGGGAGACCGGAGAAAATGTATACGGACGATGAAATCGAGGTAACCGCCGAAACGTCGCCGTCGCCGAACCGGATCGACCTGGCGCTCCGCTCGCGCGCGCTCGACAGAACCACCTCGGCGTTATTGCTGACGCCGCGTGGCTGGTCCCCGGATTCCCGGCGGACGTGGCCGGTGCTCTATTTGCTGCACGGCGGTGACGACGGGCCGGAATGCTGGCTGACGCGGACCGATATCGCGCGGCGGGCGTTCGACGACGACGTCCTCGTCGTGCTGCCGGACGGTGGCAGGGCCGGCTTCTACACGCGCTGGCGCGCACCCGACCAGTTCGGCACGACCCCGGACTGGCCGCGGTTTCACTTGGTGGAGCTGAGAAATCTCGTCGAACGGTGGTATCGCGGGAATGCGGTGCGCGCGGTCGCCGGGGTGTCGATGGGCGGATACGGCGCCCTCGTCTACGCCGCCGGGAACCCCGGCCTGTTCGCGGCCGCGGCCTCCTACAGCGGCATGGTGCACACCACCAGGCCCGGGACGCCGCTGCTGCTCCGGCGTTATCTGCACACCGTCGGCGAGCGGATGGACGCGATGTGGGGCAGCCGCTGGCTCGGCCGCGATCGCTGGCTGCGCAACGATCCCTACCACCTGGCCGACGGTCTGGTCGGCACTCCCGTCTATCTCGCGGCGGGGGACGGGAACCGCGTGCGAGGTGATCCGCCCGCGCCGGGGGACCGGCTGCTGGAACGGATAGTCGGCCCGGCGAGCCACGATCTGGCGCGGCGCCTGGCGTCGCTCAGCTGGCCCGCGACAACGAGTTTCGGCCAGGGGACCCATGATTGGCCGTCGTGGCAACGAGAATTGACGCGGTCCTGGCCCTTTCTGCTGGACGCGCTGCGGTCGCCAGGCCCGTGACGGACAACGGATCGACGCGGCGCGTCCGGGGCGCCCGCGGCTGTCGATCAGTGCTGCCCGAAACCGCGTTCGGGTATCGTTAATAATGAATGTTCGCCGTCTCGAATACCGCGACTGTGAATACTGTGAAAAAGCACCTACGGTCGTCTGGATTTCCTTGCGGTGCACTGGAGAACCCGCATTTCCGGTGCAGGTGGCCCGGCTCACAACAGTTGCGCTCTTGCGTGAGTAAAAGTGCGGCCGGTAACGTCCCTGCCGCCTTGCAATGTCGCTTGCACACACAGGCTGTGAACTGGCAGATCGGCGTGTAGTCGGGGCCGCCGCACGCGGTTCGCCGCTTTCACATCCGGAAAGTCCGCTCGTCCGGCCATGCCGGGCGGATTCGAAGAACGCACAAGGTGGGAGCGTCATGTCCAACCAGGAAATCGATTTCGTGGCCGAATTCAGCCCGCTGACCGCCGCGCTGGCGGCCCGCCGGGACTCCGACCGGCCCGCCTTCACGTTCGTCGACTACGGCGACGAGCGGGACGGGGTGGAGACGACGCTGACCTGGGCGGAGCTGGACCGGCGCGCCCGCGCCGTCGCGGCGAGGCTGAACCAGGTCACCGAGGCGGGTGAGCGGGTCGCCGTGCTGTGCCCGCAGAACCTGGACTACGTCGTCGGCTTCTTCGGCGCGCTGTACGCGGGTGTGATCGCGGTGCCGCTGTTCGCACCGGAGGTGAGCGCGCACGGCGAACGCCTCGTGGGAGCGCTGGCCGACAGCGACCCCGAAGTGTGGCTCACCTCCAGCTCGGCCGTGCCCAGCATCAAGGAGCTGATGAACGCGCATCCGGTGCCCCAGCCGAAACAGCTCATCGCGGTGGACACTGTGGACAGTGCGCTCGCCGACGGGTTCGAGGCCCCCGCCGTCGAACCGGACCAGCCCGCGTACCTGCAGTACACCTCGGGCTCGACCCGCCGCCCCGCCGGCGCGGTGATCACCCACCGGGCGATCTCGGCGAACGTCCGTCAGGTGGTGGCGGGCTTCGGCGTCGGCGAGGACAGCACCTGCGCGGGCTGGCTGCCGTTCTTCCACGACATGGGCCTGATCCAGCTCGTCGCGCTGCCGGCGCACACGGGGGCGCACTCGGTGTTCACCACTCCGTTCGCGTTCACCCGCCGCCCGGTGCGCTGGCTGAAGCTGATGAGCGGGCGCAACGACGTGATCACCGCCGCGCCCAACTTCGCCTTCGAGTACACCGCCGCGAAACTGTCCAAATCGGACGGCGCGGCGGAGCTGGACCTGTCCGGCGTGCGCTCGGCGATCAACGGCAGCGAGCCCGTCCGCGCGGAGACCATCGCGGGATTCCTCGACGCGGCGGGCCCGCTCGGCTTCCGCGCCGAGGCGCACCGGCCCTCCTACGGTCTGGCCGAGGCGACAGTGTTCGTCAGCACCACGCCCCAGCGCCCGCCGCGGGTGGCGATCCTCGACCGCGCGGAACTCGGTGCGGGACGGGCGGTTCCGGTGCCCGAGGGCGACGACCGCGCGCTGCGGCTCGTCTCGGCCGGGGTTCCGGTCGGCCAGCAGGTCCGCATCGCCGACCCTGCCATCGGTGCGCCGAGGATCGACGGCGAGGTCGGGGAGATCTGGATCCACGGTGCCAATGTCGCGGACGGATATTGGCGCCAGCCGGAGCGTTCGGCGGAGACTTTCGACGGGCACCTCAAGGGCGCGACGCCGGAAGGGGGCTGGCTGCGCACCGGCGATCTCGGCGTGTTCCTCGACGGCGAGCTGTACATCACCGGCAGGCTCAAGGACCTGATCATCATCGACGGCAAGAACCACTACCCGCAGGACATCGAGGCCACCGCCCAGGAAGCGCATCCCGTGCTGCGGCGGGACCGGCTCGCGGTGTTCAGCGTGACCCACGACGGCCGCGAGGCGCCGGTGGTGGTCGCCGAGTACTCCAACCACGTGGACGCCGGGGAACTCGACACCGGTGAGGTCGAACGCGCGGTGCGCGCGGCCGTCGCCAAGCACCACGACCTCCGGCTGCACGCCTTCGTCCTCGTCCGGCCGGGCTCCGTCCTGCGCACGTCGAGCGGCAAGATCGCCCGCTCGGCCACCCGGGCCCGTTACCTGAAGGGAGAGCTCGCATGACCAGAGCTCAGCTACGCCACTGGCTGGCGGGACGCCTCGCCGAGATCTGCGGGCTCCCGGTGTCCGATGTGGACGTCGACCGCCCGCTGCGCGAGTACGGCCTCACCTCCCGCGACGCGGTCACGCTGACCGGTGAGCTGGAGGACGAACTGGACCGGGAGCTGCCGACCCAGCTGCTGTGGCAGCACCCCACGATCACCGCGCTGGCGGCCGCGCTGGTGCCGGAACCCGAAGGGGAGACGTGGGGGGGCAACGACGCCGGGGGGGGGGGGGGGGGCGACGCCCCCCCCCGAGGGGTGGGCCGGGTAGTGGTTGGGGACCCCGGGGTTGATGGGGGGCCGTTAAACCACCCCCA
>NZ_JBHYIK010000002.1:43815-53322 GCF_042739735.1 Amycolatopsis sp. NPDC059027
GTCGATCTCCTCGTCCGCGTCGGCGGGCGCGGAGATCGACGCCGCGGCCGAGCCGATCGCGGTGATCGGCGTCGGCTGCCGCCTGCCCGGCGGCGTCCACGGTCCCGACGAACTGTGGCGGCTGCTGATGGCCGCGGAAAGCGCGATCTCGAAGGTGCCCGAGGGCCGCTGGGAGCAGTTCGGCCACGACTCGCCGGAGCAGGCCGAGGCGCTGGCCCGCACCACCCGCTGGGGTGGCTTCCTCGACTCGGTGTCCGAGTTCGACGCCGAGTTTTTCGGGATCTCCCCGCGCGAGGCGAGCGCCATGGACCCGCAGCAGCGGCTGTTGCTGGAGGTCGCCTGGGAGGCGCTGGAACACGCCGGGATCGCGCCGGACCGCCTGCGCGGCAGTCCTGCCGGCGTGTTCGTCGGGATCAGCGGCAACGAGTACGGCCAGCTCACGTTCGGCGACGTCAGCCGGATCGACGCCTGGAGCGGAACGGGTTCCGCGCTGAGCATCGCGGCGAACCGGCTCTCGTACGTGCTCGACCTGCGCGGCCCGAGTGTGGCGGTCGACAGCGCGTGCTCGTCCTCGCTCGTCGCGGTGCACCTCGCGATCCAGAGCCTGCGGGCGGGCGAGAGCGACGTCGCGCTCGCCGCCGGGGCGAACCTGTTGCTGAGCCCCGGGGTCACGGCCAACTTCGACCAGATGGGGATCACCTCGGCCGACGGGCTGTGCAAACCGTTCGACGCCTCCGCCGACGGCATCGCACGGGCCGAGGGCGCGGGTGTCGTCGTGCTCAAGCCGTTGAGCAAGGCACAGCGCGACGGCGACCGCGTGCTGGCGGTGCTGCGGGGTTCGGCGGTGAACTCCGACGGCCGTTCCAACGGCCTCACCGCGCCGAACCCGGCCGCGCAGCAAGCGTTGCTGCGTGCCGCCTGCACCGCATCCGGCATCCAACCGTCCGAAGTGGACTACGTCGAGGCACACGGCACCGGCACCCTGCTCGGTGACCCGATCGAAGCGAGCGCGCTCGGCGCGGTGCTCGGCGAGGGACGTCCCGCGGACCGTCCGCTGCTGCTCGGTTCGGTGAAGTCGAACCTCGGCCACCTCGAAGCCGCCGCCGGGATCGCCGGCCTGATCAAGGTCGTGCTGGCGCTGGCGAACCGCCGCATCCCGGCGAGCCTGCACTTCACCGAGCCGAACCCGCACATCCCGTTCGAGGACCTGCGGCTGTCCGTGGTCGCCGAGCAGCAGCCGTGGCCGGGACAGGGCAGGCCCGCGCGGGCCGGGATCTCCGGATTCGGCTTCGGCGGCACCAACGCGCACGTCATCGCCGAGCAGGCACCCGTGGTGCCCTACGAGGAACCGGCGTCCGGCGGCCTCGGCCAGTACCTGCTCGCCGCCGCTTCGCCGGAGCGCCTGCGCCTGGCCGCCGGACGGCTCGCCGACTGGCTGAGCGACTCCGGGCACCTTCCACTGGCCGATGTGGAGCATTCGCTCGCCCGCCGCGCCAGTGGGCGCCACCGCGTGGTGGTGACCGCGGGCGATCACGACGAGCTGGTCTCGGGTCTGCGCGCGTTCGTCGCGGGCACGATCGTTCCCGGCGTCTCGACCGGACGTGCCGATGCCGCCGGGCCGGTCTGGGTGTTCTCCGGGCAGGGCTCGCAGTGGGCGGGCATGGGACGGCGGCTGCTGGCCGACGAGCCCGCCTTCGCCGCCGCCGTGGACAAGGTCGACGAGGCGATGCGCGGCGAGGGCCGCTCGATCCGCGCCGTGCTGGAGTCCGGGGTGGAGCCGGTGGGATTCGCCGCGCTGCAGCCGGTGTTGTTCGGGATCCAGGTCGCGCTCGCCGAACTGTGGCGCCACTACGGCGCCGAGCCCGCCGCGGTGATCGGGCATTCGCTCGGCGAGGTCGCGGCGGCGGTCGTCGCCGGGGCCATCTCGCTCGCCGACGGTGCCCGCATCGCCGTACGCCGGTCGAAGCTGCTGGCGACCACCGCGGGCAAGGGCACCATGGCCCTGCTGGAACTGCCCGCCGACGAGGTCGCCGAACTCCTGCGTTACTACCCGGACGTCGATCTCGCCGTGTACAACGCGCCGGGCCAGACGGTGGTTTCCGGTGCCCCGGAACAGATCGCGTCGCTCGTCGAGACGGTCGGGCGGCGCGGGCTGCTGGCCAAGGCGATCAATGTCGACGTCGCCAGCCACTCCCGGATCATCGCCCCGGTCGTCCCCGAACTCGGCGCGGAACTGGCCAACGTCTTCGCGCACGAGCCGTCGGTGCCGGTGTACCCGACGGCCGTCGAATCGGGCGCTGTCGAGTCGAACACCGTGCGTTTCGACGCCGGCTACTGGACGGCCAACGCGCGTAACCCGGTCCGGTTCACCCAGGCCGTCGAGAAGGCTCTCGGCGACGGCTTCGGCACGTTCGTCGAGATCTCGCCGCATCCGGTGCTGCACCACGCGATTCTCGAAACCGCGGGCGAGCGCGCGGTGACCGTGCTCGGCACGCTGCGCCGAGGCGAGGACGAACGCCGCCGGTTCCACATCAACCTCGGCGCCGCGCTGGCCGCGGGCGACCGGCGGCCGCGGACCGCGGGCAGGCTGCTCGATCCGCCGACCACGCCGTGGCAGCACCGCGAGCACTGGGCGCCGAAGCTCGCCCGGCCGGAGGTGGCGGGCACGCATCCGCTGCTCGGCGTGCACGTCGAACTGCCGGACGCCGACACCCACCTGTGGCAGGCGGATCTCGGTACGGAACGCCGGCCGTGGCTGGCCGATCACCGGATCGACGGCACTGCGATCCTGGCCGGCGCCTGCTACGTCGAAATGGCGTACACGGCGGCGTCGACCGCGCTCGGCCGCCCGCCGGAGCTGCTCGAACTGCGGGGTCTCGCGCTGCACGCGCCGCTGCCGCTCACCGAGCACACTCGCGTCACCACGACGTTCACCACCGCCGACGGAAAGCTGCGGGTCCACACCCGCGGCGAGGACGGCTGGATCCTGCACTGCAGCGTGATCGTGGCCGAAGCCGGGGAAACCGAACCGGCGCGGGAGTCCGGTTGCGAGCCGGAGACGTCGCTGGCGCCCGCGGAGCTGTATCACCGGTTGCGCTCGCTCGGTGTCGACTATGGACCGTCGTTCACCGGCGTCCTCGATGTCAGCGTCGGCGAATGGTGTGCGACCGCGACCGTGGAGGCGCCGGAAGGCGTTGCGTCCGGCGGGTTCTTCGTGCATCCGGTGGTGCTCGATTCGTGCCTGCAGACGTTCGCCGCCGCATTGTCCACAGTGGATACCGACGACGCCTACCTGCCGATGGAGTTCGGTGCGGTGCGGGTCTTCGGCGATCCGCGGACCGGCATGACGAGCCACGTGTCGGTGGAGGCGCCGGAGCCGGGTGCCGGTGGCGTGCTCGGCAGGCTGCGGCTGATGGACGCCGACGGCGTCGTCGTGCTGGAGATCGCCGACGTGTTCGCGCGGAAGCTGTCCCGGAACTCCGCGCCGCTGAAGGAAAAGCTGCTGACTCACGAATGGCGTCCCGCCGAGCGCCCCGACCGGTGGCCGACCGGTCCGGTCGCCGTCCTCGGCGGCACGCCCCGGGTCGACGAGGCCGTGCGGGTCTTCACGACGGCCGGAATCGAGGCACGGCGCGTGACCGATCCCGCCGAGTGCGCCGGTACCGATCACGTCGTCATGCTGGTGGACGACGAGGCGGCCGAAGGTCCCGACGCCGGAGCGCGGGCGGTCGGTGAGGCCGCGGAGCTGATCCGCGTACTCGCCGAAACCGGTGGCACGCCACGGGTCTGGCTGGTGACGTCGTCGGCCGCCGCGGTCGAACCGGGGGAACCCGGCAAGCCCGGCCTCGCCGCATTGCGTGGCCTGGTGCGGGTTTCGGCCTTCGAGCACCCCGCCCTGCGGGTGACCTGGCTCGACGTGGACACGTCCGAGGCGCTGGTCGGCGAAGTGGCCGGTCAGGCGGCCGAGGACGAGGTCGCCTGGCGCGGCGAACAGCGGTACGTCGCGAGGCTCGCGGCGACGTCGTTGCCCTTGCCGGGTGAGGAGCCCGTCGTGCGGCCGGACGGCGGCTACGTCGTGACCGGCGGTCTCGGCGGGCTGGGTCTGACGCTCGCCACGCGGCTCGCCGCGCTCGGCGCCGCCAAGATCGTCCTGAATGGACGGTCGGCACCGAAACCCGCTGCGCAGGCGGTCATCGAGGAACTCACCGCGGCGGGCACCCTGGTCGAGGTCGTGCTCGGGGACGTCGCCGAACCCGGCGTCGCCGAACGGCTGATCGCCGCGGCGGGCCGGGACGCCGTCGCGCGCGGTGTGGTGCACGCGGCCGCGGTCTTCGACGACCGGACGGTGTCTCGTTTGGACGATGGTACGCTGCGGAAGTCATGGCTGCCCAAGGCATATGGTGCCTGGCGGCTGCACGAGGCCACTGTGGACACCGAGCTGGACTGGTGGCTCGGGTTCTCTTCGGCGGCCGCACTGCACGGCCTTCCCGGGCAGCCCGCGTACGCCTCCGCGAACGCGTATCTGGACGCCGTCGTCGCGTTGCGGCGGGCGAGTGGTCTCCCAGGGGCCACGATCAACTGGGGGACCTGGGCCGAGGTCGGCGCCGCCGCCGGGCTGGAGGTTCCCTGGCTCACCCCGATCGGCCCGGACGAGGGGCTCGGGCTGATCGAGGAGGTCCTCTCCGCCGGTGGCGGCGCTTTCGGCGCGCTGCGGCTGAACACCGCCCGGCTCGCCACCGCGTTCCCCGACCTCGTCGCGGTGCCGTTCTTCGGTGACCTGCTCGCCGGGCACACCGTGTCGGCACCTTCGACCGACTGGCCGGGACTCGACGCCGTGCGGGACCGCGCGCCCGCCGAGATCCGGGTGCTCGCCGGTGAGCAGCTGCGGGCGCGGATCGCGTCGGTCATGGGCATGGAGCCCGGCGGACTGGCCGAGGACCTGCCGCTCACCAGCCTCGGGGTCGATTCCCTGCTCGCGGTCCGCATCGGCAACGGCCTGCAGCACGATTTCGGGGCCGTGCCCCCGGTGTCGCTGCTGCTGCGCGGCGCGTCACTGGCCGATCTGCGTGAGTGGCTGTTCGGCGAACTCGGTGTCGTGGGAGCGGCGCTGCCGTCGCCGCGCAAGCCGTCGTCGGTGCGGGTGCCCCCGCGTGACGCGGCGGAGCGGCTCGTCGTGTCGGTGTGGGAAGAGGTGCTGGGCGAGCCGGTCGGCGTCACGCAGGAGTTCGGCGGCGACACCGCCGCGGCCGAACGGGTCGCCGAGCTGCTGAGCGTGCGCGCCGGACGTCCGCTGAGCCGCGCGGAGCTGTTCGAGCGGCCGACGGCGGAGCTGATGGCCGAACTCGTGCGGGACGCGGTCGCGCAGACCGGTCCGGTCCGGGTCCTGCGGGAGGGCGGCGCCGAGCCCCCGGTGTTCTTCTTCCACCCCGGCGGCGGGGACACCGCGGTGTTCCGGCAGCTCGTGGACCTGCTGCCGGGCGACGTGCCCGCGTACGGCTTCGACCGCGTCGACGGCACCGGAACCGTGGAGGACCGTGTCGAGGCGTATCTGCCGCGGTTACGCAGCGTGCAGCCATTCGGGCCGTACCGGCTCGGGGGCTGGTCGTTCGGCGGATTCCTGGCGTTCGAGGCGGCACAGCGGCTGACCGCGGCGGGCGAGCGGGTCGAGCTGCTGGCCATGGTCGACCCGATCCTGCCGCTGCCACAGGACTCCGGACTGTCCGAAGTGGACGAGCTGGAGCGCCGGTTCGAGCGGTTCGGCGAGTTCCTGCGGACGAGCTACGGCCGGCCGGTCGAACTGCCCTACGCCGAACTGGCCCGGCTCGACGACGAGGGCCAGGCGGACCTGCTCATCGAGACGATCCTCGCCGCCGGCGTCATCGACTCGCGGGTGAGCGGCGCGATCCTGGCGCACCAGCGCAGCTCGTTCCTCGACGCGCGGCTGCTGGAGCGCTACCAGCCGTCGGCGTATCAGGGCCGGACGGTGTTCTACAGCGCCGCCGACGCCGTCCCCGGCGGGCTGCGGGATCCGCGCTTCGACCGGTCCGATCCGGCGCGCGGCTGGGACGCGGTGTGCCGGGACCTGGAGGTGGTGACCGTGCCGGGGCATCACCTGTCGGTGCTCGACCCGCCGAACGTCGAGGTCATCGCGGCCCATCTGACCAGGGCACTGGCGAGCGGCACCGCTCGGCAGCGTCCCGTCACGGCACGACGGGAGTCTTGATCGGAACTCGCGCCGTGTCGTGCAGGCCTCCTTCCCCGTGTCCCGCGCGGGGAAGGAGGCCTATGTCATGCTGACGGACCAGCGCCTGCCCGCCGAACGGACCAGCAGAGAGGCGCACGTCACATCAATCCACCCGATGTGGTGAAAACGGAGTAACCCAGGCGGGTGCGGTGCAGTTGGGCCAGAATGATCCTCTGCCTATCGGCTGGGTGGTGATGGGACACGTGCTGCGTGCTGTTGACGTACCGAGGATTGCGGATTCGCTGCTGGTGGAGGTGACCACGTATGTGGGCCGCCAGGCGGAGCTCGCTGAAGCGGCGCGGCTGATCGAGACGGCGTCGCTGGTCACGCTCACCGGGCCGGGTGGGGTCGGCAAGACGCGCCTGGCCCAGCGCGTGGCCGAGGGTGCGCGCGGGTCGTTCCGGGACGGGGTGGTGTTCGTCGGGCTCGCGGAGCTGGGCGAGCCGCAGTTGCTGGTCAACATGGTCGCCGACCGGCTGGGGCTGGGCGACCGCTCCTCGGGCCCGCCGATCGACCTTGTCGTGGACCAGCTGCGCGACCGGCGGCTGCTGCTGGTGCTGGACAACTGCGAGCACCTGGTCGAGGCGTGCGGCAGGCTGGCCGACACGCTGGTCAGGTCGTGCCCCGACGTCGTGGTGCTGGCGACGAGCAGGCAGTCGCTCGGCGTCGAGGGGGAGCGGGTGCTGCCGGTGCCGCCGCTCGCCGTCCCGCCCGCCGGGGAGCCCGCCGAATCGGCGCGGTACGACGCGCTCCAGCTGTTCGTGGACCGCGCGACGGCGGTCGTGCCCTCGTTCGCGGTCACCCCGGACAACGCCGAGGACCTGGCCAGGCTGTGCCGCGCGCTGGACGGCCTGCCGCTGGCGATCGAGCTGGCCGCGGTCCGGCTGCGGTCGCTGTCGGTGCGGCAGCTCGCCGAGCGGCTCGACCACCGGTTCACGCTCCTGACCAGGGGCTACAAGGGCGGCCCGAGCAGGCACGAGACGCTGCGGGCGCTGATCGACTGGAGCCACGAGCTGTGCACCGAGCGGGAGCGGCAGTTCTGGTCGCGGGCGTCGGTGTTCTCCGGGAGTTTCGATCTCGACGCCGCCGAAGAGGTGTGCTCGGGGGACGGTCTCGACCGCGCCGCGGTCCTCGACGTCATCGACGGGCTGATCGACAAGTCCTTGCTGCTCCGCGAGGAGGAGCAGGGCGTCGCGCGCTACCGGATGCTGCAGACGGTCCGGCAGTACGGCGAGGACCGGCTGCGTGCCGACGACGATCTCACGCGGTGGCGGCGCCGGCATCGCGACTGGTGCCGGGAGCTGACCAGGGGGTTCGAGGCGGGTTGGTTCGGCAGCGAACAGGGTGCCTGGATCGCCAAGCTCCGGGAGGAGCACGCCAACCTGCGGGCCGCGCTGGACTTCTGCGCGAGCGACGCCGAAGAGGCGGTCGTCGGGCTGCGGATGGTGTACGCGGTCAAGGAGTACTGGGTCCGAAGCCTCAACACCGAAGGCCGGATGTGGCTGAGCAAGCTGCTGGAGGCGGCGACACCGGACGCGCCGGGGCGCGCGGCGGCGCTGTGGATGTACGCCTTCCTCGCGCTGGTCCAGGCCGATCGGGACGCCTTCGAGAGCGCACTGGCCAAGGCCGCCGAGATCGCCGAACGGACCGCCGACGCGAAAGCGCTCGCCTTCGTCGACCACGTCCGCGCCTACTCCCTGCTGATCGACAACCGCAGCGAGTGTGCCGCGTCGTTGTTCGGTGCCGCCGCCGAGCGGTTCCGCGAGCTGGGCGACGAGGCCGCGGAGCTGTGGTCGACCTACAACTACGGGCTGGCGGTGAGCCTGACCGGCGATCGCGACCAGGGCCGTCGCGTGCTCCAGGAGTGCATCGAGCGCTACGCCGCGCGCGGTGAGATCTCCTGGCGCTGCTGGGCGCTGTGGTCCCTCAGCGCGGCCGAATACCTGCACGGGGACATGGAAGCGGCGACCGTGGCGGGGCTGGAGCTGCTGAGGCTGCAACCCGGGGGCGACCGGACGATCGTCGCGTTCGCGCTGACCGTCATGGCGGGCTGCGCCACGCACACCGGGCAGCCGCGCCGGGCGGCCAGGATGTTCGGCGCCGCGGCCGAAATCTGGCGTTCGGTCGGCGCCTCGCTGAACACCTACGCGGCCTTCGAAGAGCCGATGCAGCGCGACATCCAGCTGGTCACCGGCGAACTCGGCCTCGAAGAGGCGGCGCAGGAGTTCCTGCGCGGGACCGCGCTCACGATGGACGAAGCGGTGGCCTACGTGCTCGACACCGGGTCGCCGGACGACGATCCGCGGCCCGCGGACAACGCCGACGTCGTGCTCACCAAACGCGAGGCGCAGGTCGCCGAGCTGGTCGCCGAGGGCATGACGAACCGGGAGATCGCCGAAAAGCTGGTGATCGCCCGCCGCACCGCCGAGACCCATGTCGATCACATCCTGACCAAACTGGGGTTCAGCAGCCGTGCCCAGATCGCCGTCTGGGTGGTCTCGCGCCGGTCATGACGCCGTGCCCAGCCGGAGCAGCTCGACCCGCACGGCGATCTCCAGCTCGAACCGGGCTTCGGCGCACGCGAGGCTCTCGGTGAGCTGACCGCTGAGCTTGGTGACGCGGTGCCGCAGCGTCTGCGGGTGGACGCCGAGCCGCCGCGCCGCCTCGGCGATGTTCCCCCTGGCCGCCAGCCATTCGCGCAGGGTCACCAGCTGGGCGGTGCGATCGCGGCCGCTCAGCCCGTCCAGTGGTGCGAGCCGTTGCTCGGTGAGCCTGCCGAGCAGCGCGTCGTCGGCGAGGAGGATCAGCGTCTGCAGGTGATCCGCGCAGTCGATCAGCGGCCGGGCGGGGAGCAGACCGCGGTTGGCGAGGTCGAGGGCCCGCCGGGCGACCCGGAACGCCGCGGCCGCCTTGGCGAGCGGCGCCACCGGGCCGATCGCGATCCGCCAGCCGGGCAGCGCGGCGGCGATCTCCCCGGTGTCGAGGCGGTCCGCGGCCATGAGCAGCGCGGGCCGCGCGGACGTCGGATCGGCGAGCACCGCGCCGTCGAAAGTGTTGGGGGGCAAGGATTCCGCGTCAGCCGGCGCCTGGAGCGCGACAACGACGACCTGCTCGGGCAGTGGCCATCCGGCGGCCGCCGCGGCTTCGGCGAGGTCACTCCCGCCAGGTGGCGGGGGCCCCCCCCCCCCCGGGGGCCCCCCGCCGCGGGGGGGGGGGGGGGGGGGGGGGGGGGGGGCCGGGGCCCCCCCCCCCCCCCCGCGCCC
>NZ_JBHYIK010000002.1:53332-59901 GCF_042739735.1 Amycolatopsis sp. NPDC059027
CGGGCCCTCCGGGCGCCCGCCGCGGTTGGGGCGAGCACACCCCCGCCTGGTGGAGCCACCCCCCCGCCCAGGCGGAGCCCCCGGATCCGGGGGGTGGTCGCGGCGGCCTCGGCCGCCGCGTGCCCTTCCTCCGCCCACGAGGACAACATGCGGACGTGCAGGGAGATCGCCTCGGCGCAGCGGGACAGTGTTTCGGTGCTCAGGCCGTGGTGACGGGCGTGGTCGGAGAGGCAGCGCCAGGCGATCTGGCCGCCGACCCGGCAGGCCGTCCGGAGCGCCCGCGGCGAATGGCCGCGAGCGAACTCGGCGCGGCCGAGGTCGCGGAACAGCGCGGCCGACTCCTGGCCGGCACCGGGCCGCGAGGGCGCGTCGAGGCAGCGGACCAGCAGCGTCTCGACGGCGGTGGTGAACACGCCGCCGAGCGGCCCTTCGAGGAGGCTCGTGTACTCGGGGACCGACCGCCGGATACCGCCGATGATCGACCGGGCCAGCGTCCCCGCCTGCGCCCGCAGTGCGTCGACCACGGAGGGCGGAAGCAAGGCCCTGCCGTGGTCGACGGGTCGGTCATCGACACGCTGCGCTGTCTTCACGTCATGCAGAGTGCCCGTCCGGCGGCCGGGCATCATCCGTAGATCTACGGAGAACGCTACGTATTCAGTACTCGGGGGCGTCCCGGACCACTGAAATCGGTCCAGAACGCCCCCGAGTGGGGTGCTCAGGGCAGGGTCAGCCCATAGGCGGACAGCGCCGCCGGGACCGGCTGGAAGAACGTCTCGCCGCCCGAGTTGCAGTCACCGCTGCCGCCGGAGGTGAGGCCGAGGGCGGTGGAGCCGTCGTACAGCGAGCCGCCGCTGTCGCCGGGCTCGGCGCAGACGGTGGTGTCGATCAGGCCGGTGACGGTGCCCTCCTCGTAGTTCACCGTCGCGTTCAGCGCGGTGACCGAACCGGAGTGGACCCCGGTGGTGGAGCCGCTGCGGGTCACGTTCTCCCCGACCGTGGCCTCACCGGCGCTGGTGATCCGCGTACCGTCGTTGACCGCGCTCGGCGCGTCGACGCCGGAATCGTAGGCGGCCCACGAGTAGTCGTGCCCGGGGAAGCTGGCGTCCTGCGTCTGGGCGATGTGCTGGGAATTCCCGGAGTCCGCCCACCAGTCGTTGGTCGCCACGCCGCAGTGCCCGGCGGTCAGCATCGCGGGGTTGCCGCTGCGGTCGTGGACGTTGAAGCCGAGCGAGCACCGCAGGCCCTGGCCCCAGATCGCGTCGCCGC
The DNA here is from genome assembly GCF_042739735.1 of Amycolatopsis sp. NPDC059027. NCBI lineage: Bacteria > Bacillati > Actinomycetota > Actinomycetes > Pseudonocardiales > Pseudonocardiaceae > Amycolatopsis > Amycolatopsis sp. NPDC059027. The sequence goes on from NZ_JBHYIK010000002.1 coordinate 54,599, forward strand.
CGCTGATGAACGTCCGCAGCTTCCCCGCGGTCCGCTTCAGCTGGGCCTTGGCCCCGAAGCCGTCGACCACGCCGGTCAGCTTCGCGAGGGCGGCGCCCGTGACCGTCGAGTCGGCGGTCACCAGGACGTGCCCGGAGCGGGGGTCGACACGCCACGCCGTGCCGGGGATCCGGGCCGAGCGGTCGAGCTCACCGGTGACGGCGGCCAGCTCGGAGGCACGGTAGGCGACGAGCTTCGGCACCGCGCCCGCCGCGCGGACCTGGTCGGCACCGGCGGCGTCGGTGACGGTGACGATCAGCCGCGAACTCGCTTGGTCGTAGTAGGAGCCGACGGTCCGGTCACCGAGACCGGACGTGACCTTGGCGGACAACGTCGTGGCGCCGCGGGCGTCGAGCGGACCCGCCGCCGCCGGACCGGGTGCGGCGAGCACCACGCCGGTGACGAGTCCCGCGGCGGCACAGACGACGATCCCTCGTCTGGCCCGCCGGTGGATGCGTGCTGTGGACATGGTCATCTCCGTCCTCTGGGGATTCGAGCGATGACACACCGGTGCGGACGAGCAGGAATTGGCAATGTGCGCGCGACGACCAGGTTACGGTTTCACGAAATACCGCTCCACCCACGAAAGTCGCGAACCCCGCCGGTTCGCACAACGTGCGAACCCTTCGACGTTTTCCTTGTGCGCCACGGTTTTTGTCCGATTCTACGGCAGCATGAGGCGGGCCGGGTGCTGAAGGGCGCTTTCAGTGCGTTCGCCGTGCTGAAGGACGCCTTCAGCGCATTGAGTGCATCGAAGGCGTCCTTCAGCATTTGTCCGGCGTGGCCTCCCAGGCACGGGCGAGCTGAGCGCGCAGCAACGGAAGCGGGCTGTCGTCGGTCCCGTATACGCGGTCCGCGAGCCGGATCAGCGTGTCACAGCGGGCCAGCAGCAGGGCTCGTGCGCACAGTTCGGGATCGTGCCCGGCGAGCCGCGCCACCCGCAGAGCCGCGGCGGCGCCGACGGAGATGACGAGCCCGGCGACGTCCTCGGCCGGGTCGCCGAAAACCGCGTCCGTCCAATCGAGAACGCCGCTCACCCGTCCCGTCTCGGTGACCAGGAGATGCTCGCCCTTGAGGTCGTGGTGCAGCAGCGTCGCCGGGGCCGCCGGGGGAAGCGGGCAGGGGAGCCGGTGCGCGAGATCGGAGCCGACAGCGCCATCCTCGGCGAGTCGGACGGCGGCGCGCACGGCTTCCCCGCTGAGTTCCGGCAAGGACCGGGCGGGTGCCACCGGTACGTCCACCGTGGCCGCCGGGACGGACCGCAGTCCGGTCAGCAGTGCGGCCAGATCCTGTTCACCGGCCGCGGAGACCGGCTGTTTTTCGGCCGACACCCCGGAAAGCCGCGTGTCCAGCGTGTAACCGAGCCCGGGGGCCCACTCGCCGTGGGCGACACTCCGGGGCACGTCGATCGTGAGGTGGGGACGGATCGCTTCGCGCAGCGCGACTTCCCGGCGCTGGCCCGCGGTGCTGTCGACATCCTGAGCCATCCGCAGGACGTGACCGGTGCCGACCCACCAGGTGGCGTGGTCACCGCCCTCGTCGACGCGGCTCATTCGCGGTTCTCCTGGCAGTACGCGGCGGAGCAGGTGCCGCACGGCGACGGGTTCGGGTGTGGTCATGGTCAGCCGATCATGACAGCGCGCGCACCGCGGGCGCGAACGGATTTGCGACCTTCGCGAATCCCGTGCTAGCTTTTTCTCGCGCCCCGTATGGGCCTACGCATGGAGGTAGTGGTTTCTCCGCGGCGGAAGCCGCGCAATCACCTTGGTGAACGGCACGGTTTTCCCGTGCCCGCTGCCTCCTGCGCGCGTAGGCCACGGGGTTTTCCTGTGTCCGTTCCCGGGTGTCACCCTCCGATCTTTCATCGGATCCGGAAAGGACTCAATGACCGAGGAAAAGCCAAGCGAGACCTTCGACGTCGGTGCCTTCCAGCGCCGGGTCATCGACGAATTCCGTGCCAACGCGGGGAAAGTCGCCATGTTCGGCGACGAGGCTTCGTTGGCGCTGGTGACCACCACCGGGGCGAGCAGCGGGCTGCCCCGTACCGTTCCGCTGTCCTATGTGGACGTCAAGGGGCAGAAGGTGATCGTCGCCTCCGCGATGGGCGCGCCCCGGAATCCCGCCTGGTACCACAACATCCGGAAGAACGCGAGGGTGACCGTCGAGACCGGCACCGAGACGTTCGAGGCGCTCGCCGCGATCCCGGACGGGCCGGACCGGGACGCGCTGTTCGCCGAGGTGGTCGCGATCGAACCGGGTTTCGGGGAGTACCAGGCGAAAACCACGCGGCCGATCCCCGTGGTCACACTGCATCGCGTCGACGAGGGTGCCGACCGGGTGCGGGGCATGGGCGACTTCGTCGTCGAGGTCCACGACTGGCTCCGCAAGGAGCTCGCCGAGCTGCGCGGCCAGGCGGACGAGATCGCGGACGGCAAGGCCACGACGTTCACCAGGACCGCCGACCTCGGCCGGGAACTGCGCGAGCACTGCCTGAACTTCTGCGAGGCGCTGAAACACCACCACCACGGTGAGGACGCCGGCGCGTTCCCGATGCTGGCTCGCCGATTCCCTTCGCTCGCACCGGTTCTGACGAAGCTCGCCGAGGAGCACGCGGTCGTGGCTCGTGCGCAGGAAAGAATTCGCGCACTCGTCGAGGCGTATGTCCCGGGGGAGGACGATCCGGCCCGGCTGCGAGAGGAACTCGACCGGCTGGCCACCGGCCTCGAAGCCCATTTCGCCTACGAGGAACGGTCGATCGTGGCCGCGCTCAACACTCTGGGCCCCGCGCCGGAAATACCCTGACGGTGCCGCTGTCTTGCAGTGCCGGGCCCCTGTCCCGAACGCGTCGTCGGCAATGGGCCACTCGCGACATCGCAAACTTGCTCGCTGAGAAAATTTTCTCGGCGAGCAAGTTTTTCGTGTATCGTCGGGGACATGGCAGAGGACGGGACGCTGGGCCTGCGGGAGCGCAAGAAGCTGCGAACCCGCAAGGCGCTGAGTGACGCGGCGCTGGACCTGGTCTTCGAACGGGGACTGGAGAACATCCGGCGCGAGGACATCGCGGAGCGGGTCGGGGTGTCGGTCCGGACGTTCAACAACTACTTCGCGAGCAAGTACGAGGCGCTGGCCTACCGGCAGATCGAGCGGATGAAGCGCAGTGTCGAGGTGCTCCGGTCACGCCCGGCCGACGAGCCGGTGTGGACGGCGATCTCGCTGGCCTTCACCCGTCCGCTCGAGGAGGACGGCGGGGCGGACAGCGTGCCGAGCCCGGCGCAGCTGGCCGCGGTGCGCGAACTGATGGCCGTGCCGGAAATGCTGGCGGTGGTGCAGAAGGCGGTGCTCGGCGCGGATGGCGAACTGGTCGCGGTGATCGCCGAGCGTACGGGCACCGATCCGGCCAGGGAACTGTATCCCCGGCTGGTGGCGGGCGCGATCGGGGCCGCCTGGCAGGCGGCGGCCGACGTGTACCTGCACTCCGATCCGCCGGTGCCGATCGTGTCCCTGCTCCGGCGCGCGATCGAGGAGATCGCCGCCGGGCTGCCCGATCCGTCTGCCTGAACAACTCCGAAACAATCGAGACACGGAAACAGGGGGTTTCTTCGTCATGCCCGAAAACAGCACGCCCGAAAACACTGTCGTGCCCGGAAACGCCGAGGTGGTCATTTCCGGAGCGGGGCCGAACGGCCTCATGCTCGCCGCGGAACTCGCGCTGGCCGGAGTCCGGCCGATCGTGCTGGAGCGGTTGCCCGAGCCCAGCGACGAACCGAAGGCGAACGGGATGGTCGGTCAGATCGTGCGGTTCCTGGATCAGCGGGGACTGTACGAGGAGATCAGCGGCCGGGCGGGCCCGCCGCAACCGGCTCCGGCGTTCTTCTTCGGCGGGATGACCATGTCGTTCGCCGAGGTCGTGGACAACCCGCTCCACCTGCTTCCCGTGCCGCAGCCGAAACTTGTGCGCCTGTTGGACAAACGTGCCCTCGATCTCGGCGTGGAAATCCGGCGGAGCCACGAGCTGACCGGACTCGTCCAGGACGAGAGCGGCGTAACTCTCACCGTGTCCGGCCCACGGGGCGAATACGAGCTGCGCACCCGGTTCCTGGTCGGCGCGGACGGCGGGAAGAGCTTGGTACGCAAGCAAACCGGCATCGCGTTCCCCGGGGTCACCGACACCAAGGGGGTCACGCGGCTGGCGCAGGTCAGCCTGCCGGGCCTGCAGCGGACGGCGGACGGCGGCATCGACATCCCGGGCGTCGGCCCGCTCGGTTTCGGCTTCAACCGGCTCGAACGCGGCACGTTCGTCTTCGCGGAACTCCAGCCGGGCAAGACGCTGATCGCGACCGGCGAACTCCGCACCGGGCCCATTCCGGACGGCACGCCCCTGACGCTGGACGAACTGCGGGACAGCGTTCGCCGCGTGCTCGGCGTCGACCTGGGGTTCGGGCCGCCGGAGGGGCCCGGCCCGCATCCACTGCGCAGGATCACCACCCAGAACACCCGGCAGGCCGAAAACTACCGCGCGGGCAACGTCTTCCTCATCGGCGACGCGGCCCACGTACATTCCGGGATGGGCGGCCCGGGGCTCAACCTCGGCATGCAGGACGTGGCGAACCTGGGCTGGAAACTCGCGGCGTACCTACGCGGTCACGCGCCCGAAAGCCTGCTTGACACTTACCAGAGCGAGCGTCATCCCGTCGGCGAACGCGTCATGATGCACTCGCTCGCGCAGGCGGCCCTCATCGCACCCGGCCCCGAGGTCACCGCGCTCCGGCGGTTGTTCGGGGAAATGGTGCGCAAGCAGGAGAACTCCGCGTTCATCGCGCACCTGATGGCCGGGTCGGACGTCCGGTACGACATCGGGGACACGCATCCGTTGTCGGGCCGGATGGTCCCGGACCTCGCCGTCGGCTCCCGGCGCGTCACCGAACTCCTGCGTACCGCGCGGCCGGTGCTCGCCGACTTCACCGGCGGCACGGAAATCGGTGCGGCCGCAGTGGGCTGGGCCGATCGCGTCGACCTGGTCAGCGAGTCCACTTCGGACACCCCGGTCGCGGCGGTGCTGGTCCGCCCCGACGGCTACGTCGCCTGGGCCACCGACAGTCCACAAGAGACGGATGGCCTCCAGGAGGCGCTGACCCGCTGGTTCGGCGCCGCAGCCTGAGATGCCGTCAAGGCCACCTTACGGGCGTCAGACGCCCCGTAAGGGGGCGTTTAGGTAAGTCAGCGGAGTTGGGGGTTGGGGGGGGGGGGGGACGCGGCGGCGGCGA
>NZ_JBHYIK010000002.1:59911-65814 GCF_042739735.1 Amycolatopsis sp. NPDC059027
GCGGGTGGGCCGCCGGGTGGCGCTGCCGCGGTGGGGCGGCCCCGCCGCGTGCGTTCCCCAAACCCCCCCCACCGGGGCGTCAGACGCCCGTAAGGTGGCCTTGACGGAACGTCAGCGGAGTTGCTTGAGCAGGGCGGGGACGAAGGCGGCGGCGTCGACGGTGCCCCAGCCGGACACGATGTCGAAGCCCTTACCGGCGGAGAACCCGGGAACGCCGTTGTAGCTGTTGTTCCCGCTGGTCACGTCCACGATGCCGGACGCGGTGCCGCCGGAGCCGAGCTTGTACAGCGCGGGGTTGATGAAGCCGAGGCCCTTGCCCGCCTGCTGCGAGGCGAGGTCGACCACCGCGGCGAACAGCGGCGACGACTGCGACGTGCCGGACGTGCCCAGCAGCGAGATGTCCGGCAGCGACCGGCCCTTGGCATGGGTCACCTTGCCGACTTCCTTCTGCCAGTCGGGTATGCCGTACTCGTGCGAGACACCGCCGCCGGAGCGCGACCACAGGTCGTCCGGGGACTTCCTGGTGCCGTCGGGGTTGAGGTGCAGCACGGTGCCGCCGACCGCGGTGACGTAGGAGTTGGCGGCGGGGAAGCTCACCACCTGCTTGCCCCACTCGCTGCCGTCCTTCTTCTTGCCCGTCGAACCGTCGTCACCGCTGGACGCCGTGACGGTGATCCCCGCGTCGACCGCCTTCTTGAAGTGCGCGTCGAGATCGTGCAGCTGCCGCGAGTTGTCGAAATCGTCTTCCGGCGTGCCGAGGCTCATCGAAATGACGTTGGCCGCCTTGTGGTCGGCGAGGTAGTCGATGGCCTTCATCATGTCGGGGAAGCCGTCGATGCCCTGGGTTTCCGAGGTCGGCGTGGCCACGACGAGGATCTTCGCCTTCGGCGCGAGCGTGTGGAACATCGCGACGTCGAGGTCGGTCTCGCCGCCCCAGCTCGAACAGTCGGCGGGCACGCCGGGGTCGTCGCACGAGGGCACGTGGCCGGCCGGCTCGAGGATCTGCACGTCCGCCGGGGGCAGGCCGTGCGAGCGCGAATAGCTGTCGATGTAGGCCTTGATGTTCTTGTCGCCGTAGGAGACGATCGTCGCCAGCGCCGTGCCGGTGCCGTCGATTCCCTTGTCGTACAAGGGTTTCGTGTGATACGCGGTCTGCAGGTTGTTTCCGGCCGCCGCGATGGCCTTGTCGGTCAGCGCGGCGCGCTCGTCGGCGTTCTTCGTGGCGCCGAGCAGCTTCGCCGCCTCGCTGAACCGGTGTTGCTTGGCGGTCGCGTGTGCTCCGGCCTGGCCCGCGGGTGCGGCACTCGCCGCGCCGACGCCGCACATCGTGACCGCGACGGCCGCGCTCGCGGCGAGGGTGAGTGCCGTCCGCGCGCGGTTCGGACCTCGGACTCGGCTGAACCCAGCAGACATTCGGTGTTCCTCCAGCTCGGCGGTGTCACGTGCGCTCCAGCCGGGATTAAAGCGCCGCCGGAGGAGTCTCTGCTACGGCCAATGGTCGTGGATGCGGTGATACGCCCAGGAAACCGGCTATCCGCCCGAATCGGCCGAAAGGGGTCACCGCTGCCGGGTCAAGGGTCGCGTGACCAGCACACCCAGCAGGACGAGCACCGCCATTCCACCGAACATCACCCGCGCCGATCCCGCGTCCGCGTCGCCGCCGAGGTTCACCAGTAGTCCTGCCAGCGCCGAACCGAAAGCGTTGGAGACGAGCTGCACGGTGTTGATCGCCGCGGACGCGCGATCCGCTTCGACGCCGTCGGGTTCGACGCTCATCGCCTTGGTCGCCAGATGCGGCCACGCGATCCCGATCCCGCTGCCCGCCACCAGCAAACCGGCGATCCAGACCACCACCAGCCCGATTCCGGCGTCCGCCCGCTGTGTGAGCGCGAGGACGGCCAGTCCGCCGCCGAGCAGCAGCGGAGCCGCGACGAGGATCCGCCGGACCGCCGCCGTGCGCGTCGCGTTGGCCGCCGGGATCTCCCCGATCGTCCAGCCCGCCGCGAGTGCCGCGCCGAGGAACCCGGCGGCGATCGGCGCCAGCCCGCCGAGCCGCTGCCCGAACAACGGCACGAACGCCTCCGTCGTCGAACCGATCGCCAGTACCACGATGAACAGGTAGATCCACTTCGTCGGCGCTCCACTGTGGAAGGTCGACCGCGGCAGGACGCGGGCACGGGCGCCGCGTTCCTGTGCGACGAAACCGAGGATCAGAACCGCCGCCACGACAAGGAAGACGATCCGCAGAGTGGTCTGGTCCGCGACGCCGGCGACGCTCACCAGGAGCACGGCCGCCGAAAGCAGCAGCATCGAAATCATCGGCGCGGGCATGATCGCGCCTTCGGGACGTTCGCGGGGCAACGCCCGCGGGACCAGGACGGCGAGCCCGAGTCCCGCGGCGGCGAGCGCGAAGAACGCCACCTGCCACAGCCGCAGCTGGCCGAACAGCCCGCCGAGCGCCGGGCCCGCCAGCGTGCCGACACCCCACATCGCGGAGATCAGCGCCGAAGCCCGTGCCCACAACGCTTCCGGCAGGCTCGACCGGATCAGCGCATAGCCGAGGCCGGACAGCAGACCGCCGCCGACGCCCTGGACCGCCCGGCCGATCAGCAGCACCGCCATCGCGGGGGAAACGGCACACAGTACGGACCCGGCGACGAAGAAACCCAGTGCCAGCACGTACGAACCCCGCGCCCCGAATCGCGCGACGGCCTTGCCGACCACCACCGAGGAAGACACCGACGCCACCAGGAACACCGTGGTGCTCCAGGCATAGAACCGCTCACCGCCGATGTCGGCCACGATCGTGGGCAGCATGCTCGCGGTGAGGTAGATGTTGGTGGCATAGAGCGCGACGCCGCCCGCCAGTACCACGATCGCGCCGAGATGGCGCTTGCCGAACAGGTCCCGCCACGATCCGGCGACGTGGCTCGCAACAGTTGTCATGCGGCCGACGCTAAAAGCTCCAGTTCGCTGGAGGTCAACCTCGGCATGGGCTGGATCACGTTGCGCGGCAAAGAGATCGCGGAGGTGCCCGCGGACCAGCAGGCACCTCCGCGACATGGTGGCGGAGCCGGGGGGCGCTCATTTTTCGGCGAAAGAGGCCCACCGCCGGCACCGCCCTGGTTCAGTGCGTGCGACCCGCGCGTCGACGCCGAACCACGATCACGCCGGCCAGCCCTGCGACGACGGCGAAACCGGATGCGGCGATCCAGTCCAGTGCCGTGTTGCCGGGGACAGGCGATTGCGCCTCGGCGGGTTTGGCCGCCGGGGCCGGACCGAAGCCACCCAGCCTGCCCTTGCGGGCATAGTCCGAGCCGGGCATCTTGTCGGCGTACTTGCCGTGCACGATCCGCTGATAATCCGCGAGCGTCGTGCCCGACGGGCCGACCACACGCTTCGCTACGTCGTTGAGCCCGACGACGCGGCCTTCGTGTACCCGGTACCAGGCGTTGACCTGCGGTTCGGTGAAGACCGTATCGCCGCCCGCCTGCGCGGGATAGGTGATTTCCTCGGTACCTGTGGTGATATTGCTGGCTTCCCAGCCGCTGCCCTCACGGGTCAGCCAGACCGAGGCGTCCTGGCCGCTGGCCGAACGGGTGTGCACGGCGTAGTAGCCGAACGTCGCGACGTCCTGGGACGTCCCGGTGACGAACGCCGGATTGAGCGTGTACACCTCGAGCGGGGACCCGAGGATCTGCGGCGATTTCGCCGCCGCGGCGGCGTTTTCCTCGGCCTTGCTCATCATCGACGAAGGCCGGCCCGCCGCGTGGCGGTCGGCGCCGACGAAGAAGTGGGCGATGAAGTCGGTCGTCTGCGGGGTGGTGGCCGCCTGGCCCGCGGCGTCGCGATCAGTGGAAGCGCTTGCTGAGGCGGTGCCCAGCAGCAGCGCGAAACCGGCGATGGCCGAGCCGGTGAGCATCCGTGTCGTCTTGTTCATCGCCATCACTTCTCCCCGTAGAGAGATTCGGCCCACCGGAACTGACCGTTCGACCGGTAGGACTGGTACCGCATCTGGCTGTAGCGCGGGCTGGACGGCCACGGGTCGCCGTAGGAAAGCGCTTGCGTCGAGCTGTCGTAGCCGTAGATCACCTGCGCGTGGCCGCCGCCTGCCGTCCAGTAGATGCCGGTCTCGATCGGGGAATTGCCATCGATCGACGACTGGACCTGGGCGAAGCTGAGCGCGCCGCCGATCTGTCCGCCCGTGATGCCGAGATGCTGGAACGCGGTCTGCACCCACTCCAGGTAGCCCGCTTCGTTCGGGCAGTACTCACCGGGCTGGCCGCCGCGCGCGATCGAGCAGAAGTCGTTCTGGTCGATGCCGTTGTCCTTCTGCAGGTACTTGGCGATGGTGAGCCCGCTGCCTGCCCAGCACCACTGGTCCTGCTCCTGGACCTGCTGGCTGATGTTGAGCTGCTTGCCGGCGGCGGGGCCGGCGGGGGCGGCCGAAGCGACGGTGACGGGGGCGAGCACGCCCACCGCCAGTACACCCGCCGCGAGCACGGCGGACCGCCGCAGGCGGCTCACCGCCGATCTCCGCGCGCCGCGAGGCGGCGCACTCGTGCTGGGCATGGTTGCTCCTTTCGGCCCGACCGCGGGGGCCGGATTCGGGGAACGAGGACCATGCGAAGCATCGGCCGAACGGCCGGAACGGGGGTAATCCCATCGGGGATAACACGCACGTTATGGGTAGACGATCTCACTCTCGGTCATGTCCGACAGGATCGCGTCGACCTCTCGATGCGCCTCCGGATGACTGTCCCACCAACGCCGGTAATGCACGTTGTTGTCGGCGACGTTCCGGTAGGCGAGCGCGGCGCAGCGGAACAGCTCGTCCATCGAGTTCAGCAGGACGTCGTTGGCGCGCATGGCGAACAACAGGTCGGCGAGCACGGGGTCACCACGCAGCGGGTAGGCCGAAACCCCACCGCTGGGCCGGAACGACGCCGAGGCCATGACCACGCAGCCCGCCTTGATCAGCGTGCGCGCGGTGATCGCGTCGGACGTGTAATGCCGCACCTTTGGGGTGAAACCCGCGGCCTCACAGGCCGCCAGCAACCGCATCCGCACCCCGTTCTCGTGCGGCGGCGGCAGCACCCACTCCTCGTCGGCGAGGTCGGCGAGGTCGATGAGGCCGTCCCTGATCGCGGGATGCCCGTCGGCCACCCCGGCGAAGATGGGCTCGGTGCCCAGCGTCCGCACGGTCAGCCCGGCCAGATGATACGGCTCGATGCCGTCGAACCGCTCCAGCAGCGCGACGTCGACCCGGTGCGTGGCCAGCAGCTTCAGCAGCACCGGCGCGGAGGGCTCCACCCAGGTCTGCACGTCGAGCTCGGTGGCACGCAGGTGCAGCTGCTCGACGAAACCGCCGAGCATGGTCAGCGGGATGCTGCCGACCCGCAGCACCGAGCGCCCGTTCGCCTGTCCGCGTTCCTTCGCCGTGACGACGAGTGCCTGCAGATCGGCCAGCAGCGCCTCGGCGCGGTTGAGCACGAACTTGCCGAGGTCGGTCGGCTTGGTACCCTGCGAGCCGCGTTCGAACAGCTGCCCGCCGAGAATCCGTTCGATGCGTTTGAGCTGCGCGGTCAACGCGGGCTGGCTGACGCCGAGCAGGGTCGCCGCCCTGCTCACGCTGCCCGCCTCCGCGACCGCGCGTACCGCACGAAGATGACGCAGTTCGAGCTCCGCCATCCGCCGATGTTATACCCCTATCGGGTGGGGAGATAGCCTTGTGCCGAAATTGGTTCGGACCATTCTTTCACCGTGAGAAAGCGCTCGTCCGGGGCCGCGGCGCCGGACGACGCCGGGGGGGGGGGCGGGGGCGCCCCCCCGCCGGCGGGGCAGGCCAGCGCCGCTAATCGACAGGCGTGGTAGCCGTCGGGGAACCCCACCGCGCCGCACAC
>NZ_JBHYIK010000002.1:65824-127122 GCF_042739735.1 Amycolatopsis sp. NPDC059027
TTCTAGACCCCTTGCGAGAGTGCGGTCGCGGGGCCCCCGCCCCCCGCCCCCGCGGGGGGCGTCCTCCCCCCCCGCGCCGGCCGCGGCTCCCCGCACCGACACGAAAGCGTCAGTGCGTGACCAGCAGGGTCACCCCGGCCTCGCCGCCGCAGTCGACCAGGACCGGTCCGACGCCGTTCCCGATGTGCTGGGCGACGTTCGCCTTCGCGAGGAAGCCGTTCGGGTCGGACTTCAGGATCCGGATGTTCTCCAGCGCCGGGTTCTCCGGCGAGTTGCCGATGACCTGCTTGAGGCCGGTGCCGCCGCCGCAGTTCCCGGTGATGGTCACCTCTTCACCGCGCTTCGCGGTCGGGTTCGGGCTCACCTCGACGACGGCCCGCGCCCCCTTCGGCGGCTGCTTCTGGACGTGCTCGGCGCTCGCCTGCTGGACGTTCTCCGTGCTCGCCGACGCGCTGTTCAGGCCTGCGATTCCGGCGGCCACCGCCGCGACCAGGCCCGCCGAAGCGGTGAAGCCGATCAATGTGCGGACGGTCTTCCGGTTTCCCATGGCGATCTCCCTTTTTCCACTATCCTTTTCGGACACTCGGTCGCCCCGCGGAGTGCGCGGGAACATCGGGTAAGTCGCCCTGGCTCACGCTCGGGGTTCTCGGAGGAGCAGAGAGTGACCCAGATCACGGTCGCCCCGCCGCGATGCCAACCGTCCGGTACGTGACCATCCGATGAACGTGCCCTACGGCCGGGGACTTCACCGCGTATCGGCGGCGATACTCGGAGGCATGACTTCACTTCGCCGGTTCGCCCGCGTCAGTGCGCTCATCACCCTCGCCTCGGGCCTGCTGCTCGGCTCCACCACGGCCGCCGTCGCGTCGCCCGTTTCGGTCGGCAGCATCTGCACCTCGGACTTGCCAACCGAAGCCCACGAAACGCTGGATCTGATCGCCAAGGACGGTCCCTTCCCCTACCCGCAGGACGGCACCGTCTTCGGCAACCGCGAGGGCATCCTGCCGTCACAGCCCTCGGGCTACTACCACGAATACACCGTGGAAACCCCGGGCAGCGAGACCCGTGGCGCGCGGCGGATCGTCACCGGTGAACGGGAGCAGGAGGACTACTACACCGCCGACCACTACGAGTCCTTCGACCTCATCGACTTCACCTGCTGAATCCGCGGCTGAAGGTCGTCGGTCAGTCCACAAGGGACAGATCGAGCGTCCGCAGCCGCGCCGGGTCGGAGATCACCTCGTAGGCGGCGATCCGGTCTTCCTCGACCGTGATGCTGAGCGCGAGCACCAGCCGTCCGTACGGGGCCACGACGAGGCCGACGGAACCGTCGACCAGCGCGACCTCCGCGACCTGGGAGTTCCGCCGCAGGACGACGGTCTCCTCCGCGACGGTCCGCGCGCCCCGGACCTCCGCCGCGACGCCCGGTGGCAGCGCGGCGGGGTCGGCCCGGCGCACGACGTCCGGGGCGAGCACGGTCAGCAGCGCGTCCAGGTCGCCGCTGCGCGCGGCGGCGAGGAAGGCTTCGACGACGTGCCGGTTCCGGGTGAGGTCGGCGGCGGGCACCTCGGGGGTGCCCTTGACCTTCTGACGGGCGCGGCTGGCGAGCTTCTTCGTGGTGACGGTGGTCCGTCCGACGATCGGGCCGATCTGGTCGAACGGCACGGCGAACAGGTCGTGGAGCACGAACGCGACCCGTTCGGCGGGGCCGAGGGTGTCCAGCACGACGAGCAGGGCACGGCCGACGGACTCGGCCTGCACGGCTTCGTCCTCCGGGTTCCGTTCGCCGCCGACCGCGTCGGGGATCGTGCCGACCGGGTCCTCCCGCCGCGTCTTGCGGGAACGCAGCATGTCGAGGCAGACGCGGGAAACGATCGTCCGCAGCCACGCCGCCAGGTTTTCGACGTCGTCCGTCTCGGCGCGGGAGGCTCGTAGCCAGGCTTCCTGGACGGCGTCCTCCGCTTCGGCCGAAGAACCCAGCATCCGGTACGCGACCGCCCAGAGGTGGTCGCGATGGGCCTCGAACCGCGAGGTCAGCACGTTCTGCTCGCTCATGGTCACCTTTTTCCTCCGGGCTCCGTCGATTCGGGTGAGTGGAGAACACAGCCGAAGCCCAAGGAGAAAGCCGTTGAGCGAAAGCCTAGTCCAGCGACCGGCGCCGTCCCTGCTGCACCTCGATGCCAGTGCCGACGCCAACTCGGTCAGCAAGCGGCTGACCACGGTGTTCGCCGACAGTTGGCGGAACGCGCACGGTGCGGCCGGATACCGCCACCGCGATCTGTCCGCCGACCCGGTGCCGCTGGTGGGCCCGGCCTACGTCGCGCTCGGCACCCGGGTGGAACGGCACGGCGTCATTCCGGCCTCCCGGGTGGCGGCGCTGATCGAGGATCCCGCCGAGGAACGGGAATGGGTGCTGACCCGGTCATTGATAGCGGAGGTGCTGGACGCCGACGTCCTGCTGCTCGGCGTCCCGATGTACAACCTGTCAGTCCCGGCCACGCTCAAGGCGTGGATCGACCGGGTCACCTTTCCCGGGATGTTCATCGACCCGGACACCGGAGACCACTTGCTGCGGGACACCCGGGTCGTGGTGGTCATGGCACGGGGCGGCGGCTACGGACCGGGGGCGCCCCGCGCGGGCCTCGATTTCCAGACTCCCTACCTGCGCGCTTACTTCCTGGGGCTCGGGGTGGCCGAGGAGAACCTGCACTTCGTCGCGGCCGAGCTGACCCGAGCCGGGGACATCCCCGCGCTGGCCGGTTTCCAGGAAATGGCGGCGGAATCGCTGACGGCGGCCCGCGAAGCGGTGACAGCGCTGGCCGCGCGGCTGGCCGAGCCGAGCGTGGTGACGTCATGATTTTGCTCGCTTGCCAGGAAAACCGTGTGTGCGGGCGGCGAGCACGACGACGAACGCGGGCAACAGGAGCAGCAGCACGCTCCAGGGGAACGCGCGGGGGCCGAAGACGCCGAGCAGGATCCCGCCGACGACACCGCCGCCCGCCATGGCCGCGTTCCACAGCGTGACGAGCATGGCCTGCGCGAGGTCGGCCGCCTCGCCGCCCGCGGTGCCCACCGCCGTCTGCAGCAACGTCGGGACACCACCCCAGCCGAGTCCCCACAGCGCGGCCGCGACGTAGACGAGCGCGGGACTTCCGGCCAGTACCGCGAAGATCGCGGCCGCCACGGCGACCAGGACGGTGCCGGCGACGAGGAGCGCACGGAGCTGACGGTCGATCCGCGCGCCCACGATCGCGATGCTCACCATCGACGCGATGCCGAACACCAGCAGCACGACGTCGACGGAGCCGCCCATGCCGAGCCGGTCGAGGAACGTCGCGATGTAGGTGTAAAGGATGTTGTGGGCCAGCACGAAGGCGAGGGTGACGAACAGGACCGGTACCACCCCGGGAATCGCCAGGGTGCGCAGCACCGGGACACGGCCGCCGCGGACCTGCCCTGGGTGGTCCGGGACCGTCACGACGATCCAGCCGAGGAGGACCACCGCCAGCGCCGACATGATCCCGAACGTCACCTGCCAGCCGAGTACTCCGCCGAGAAACGTCCCCGCCGGGATGCCCAGCGAAAGCGCGAGCGGGATCCCGGCCATGACGATGGCGATCGCCTTGCCCCGCAGGTTCTCCGGTGCCAGGCGGCCGGCGTATCCGGCCAGCAGCGCCCAGACCACGCCCGCGGCCACCCCGGCGACGAACCGGGCGGCCATGGTCAACGGGAAGTTCGCCGAGACCGCGGTGACCGTGTTGGCGACGGCGAAGCCCGCCACCCCGGTCAGCAGTAAGCGCTTACGGCGCCAGCCCGCGGTGGCCGAGGAGAGCGGGATCGCGGTGAGCGCGGTCCCGATCGCGTAGATCGTGACGGCCTGCCCGGTGGCGGACTCGCCGACATGGAGATCGGCGCTCATCGCGGGCAGCACGCCCGCGGGCAGTGCCTCGGTCAGGACGGTGACGAAGGCGGCGGTGGTCAACGCGAGGAGCGCGCCGAGGGGGAGCCGCGTGGTTACCTCGTGGGAGATCGGTGCGGTGCTTGAGGACATGGACGTATGCTCGAACCCTCACATAAATGTGAAGGTCAACCTGGCTGGGGTGAGGTCGAGCACATGCGCATCGGAGAGCTTTCGGAGCGGACCGGGACGTCCCGCCGTCTGCTCCGCTACTACGAGGAACAGGGGCTCATCGTCTCGCAGCGCTGCGAGAACGGCTACCGCTCCTACGACGAGTCCACTGTGGACCGGGTCGTGCAGGTGCGGGGCCTGCTCGACGCCGGGCTGCCCACCCGGATCATCAAACAGATCCTGCCGTGTCTCGACAAGCCCCGGATCATCCACTTCCGCGACGCGACCCCGGAGATGCTCGCCACGCTGGAACACGAGCGTGACCGCATGACCGAACGCGCGAACTTCCTGCTGCGCAACCGGGACGCGATCGCCGAGTACCTCGAGGCGGTGCGTGCGGGCGTCAGGGATTGATGGCGAGGAACAGGAACGCCGCCATCAGCACCAGATGCACCCCGCCCTGCAACCGTGTCGCCCGCCCCGGCACCACTGTCAGCACGCTGACCAGGACCGTGAGGGCGAGCAACACCATGTGGGTTGGTTCGAGGCCGAGTTCCAGCGGCCCCTTCAGCCAGATCGACGCGAGCGCGATCGCCGGGATGGTCAGCCCGATGCTCGCCATGGCCGAGCCGTAGCCCAGGTTGAGGCTGATCTGGACCCGCTCGCGCAGCGCCGCCCGTGACGCGGCGAGGGTTTCCGGGAGCAGTACGAGCATCGCGATCACCACACCGACGAAGGACGGCGGGAAGCCGGCGGCCCGCACCCCGGCCTCGATGGCGGGGGACTCGACCTTCGCCAGGCCGACGACGGCTACCAGCGCGATCAAGAGCAGGACGAGGCTGGTCAAGGCGGCTTTCTTGCTTGGCGGCGAAGCGTGTTCCTCCTCTTCGACCACGCCCTCCTCGGTGACCGGAAGGAAGAAGTCGCGGTGACGCACCGTCTGGGTGAACACGAACATCGCGTACAGCGCCAACGAAGCCAGCGCGGCGAACGTGAGCTGGGCGGGGGAGAACTCGGGCCCGGGGTGGCTGGTGGTGAACGTCGGCAGCACCATGCTCAGGGTGGCCAGCGTCGCCACGGTCGCCAGCGCGGCGCCGGTGCCCTCGGAGTTGAACAGCGTGACGCCGTAGCGCAGTGCGCCCAGCAGCAGCGAGATGCCGACGATGCCGTTCGCGGTGATCATCACGGCGGCGAACACCGTGTCCCGCGCCAGCGTCGCGGCGTCGGGCCCGCCGGAGAGCATCAGCGTGACGATCAGCGCGACCTCGATGATCGTCACCGCGACCGCCAGCACGAGTGATCCCAGCGGTTCACCCACCCGGTGGGCGACGACCTCGGCGTGGTGCACGGCGGCGAGCACCGTGGCGCCGAGGACGAGGGCGACGAGGACGACCAGCACGACGCCGAGGTCGTGGCCCCAGGACACGGCCAGCACGACCAGGGCGAGCACGGGGACGATGGCCGTCCAGGACAGCAGCGGTGAACGATTCTTCGCGATCACCGCCTCACCCTGACACAAACCGGCCGTCCGCACCCTTCGGCGCGGACGGCCGGGTGGCCATGGCCACTCACGCGCCGACGGGCTGCTCCTCGACGATCGCGGTGCCCGCGATACGGACGCGGCCTGCGACGAACAGCATCGCGAGCAGGCCGAGCACCGCCACCGCCGCGAAGAACCAGAAACCCCACGGATAGGCGATCCCCGCGGTGACCAGTGCGCCGGTGACGAACGGGCCGAGGATCGAGCCGAGCCTGCCGATCGCGGAGGTCAGCCCCAGCGCCGTCCCGCGCGCGTTGGCGGGGAAGGTCTTCGCCACGTACCCGAAGATCAGCACCTGGGCGGAGAACACGAACACCCCGGTCAGCAGCACGACCAGGTTGAGCAGCAGGCTGCTGCCGATGCGCATGCTGAGCGCGGCCAGCAACAGCGCTCCGGCGCCGAACCAGAGAACCGCGACCGGCTTGATGCCGAAGCGGTCCGCGACGGCACCCGCCACGAGCAGGCCGAGGACACCACCGGCGTTGAGCACCAGCAGCAGGGTGACCGACGTCGAGATCGGGTAGCCCGCGGTGCGCATCAACTGCGGCAGCCAGGTGTTGAGGCCGTAGACCAGCAGCAGGCCCATGAACGAGCCGGTCCAGACCAGCAGGCTGGTACGGCGGTACCGGGCGCCGAGCAGGTCGCGCAGGCCGATCTTCTCGGCGGCGGGCTCCTCCTTGGCAGCGAGGAACGCCGCGGACTCCGGCAGCTTCCACCACATCACCGGCACCACGAGCAGGCCGACGACACCGCCGCCGTAGAACAGCAGGTGCCAGTTGTCCGTACCGGCCGAAAGCGCGAGCACCGAGGTGAGAACCGCGCCGACGTGGTAGCCGGTCATGGTCACCGTGCTCGCGCTGGCGCGGCGCCGCTCCGGCAGGTGCTCCGACATCGTGGTCAGCGCGACCGGCATGCACGCGCCGAGGCCGAGCCCGGCGACGAACCGGAGCACGGCGAACACCGCGACACTCGGCGCGAGCGGCGTCACCAGGGTGAACACCGAGAACAGCAGGACCGAGCCGATCAGCATCCCGCGCCTGCCGAACCGGTCGGTGATCGGGCCGACGCAGGCGGCGCCGACCGCGACGCCGATCAGCGAGACCGTGGCGACCAGGGTCGCCCCGGCCGCGGTGAAGCCGAGGTGGTGGGTCTTCAGCAGGGTCGGGATCGTCGCGCCGAGCGCGACCAGGTCGTAGCCCTCGAGCAGGACCGTCAGCCAGCAGAGCACCGCCGTCCAAACCGATCGGCGGGGTGACGTCGTCATTGCCGTGCTCCTTGCACAGTTCATGAAACAGGGGGCTGAAGCAGGAGAATCAGAAGGGATACTGTGTCGATGGTTACTAATCCGACGGCAGCCACGGCGGAAACGGGTTTCTATAAGCAGGTCGGCTGCGGACCGTATCCGCCTACTTTCGGTCGGATTAGTAACGTGCTATTTCGGACCGGACGGTGAGCCACTGGGTTTCGGTGAACGCCTCGATGTTGGCTTGCGCGCCACCGAAACGGGAGCCGTTGCCCGAGTCCTTCCAGCCGCCGAAGGGTGCCGTCGGCTCGTCCCCGACGGTCTGCTCGTTGATGTGTACCTTGCCGGAGTGCACCAGATCGGCCAGCTTCATCGCGGTGCCGACATCGCCGAGGATGCCGACCGACAGCCCGTACTCGGAGTCGTTGACGATCCGGGCCGCTTCGCCGAGGTCGCGGTAGGCGATGACCGGGGCGACCGGGCCGAAGATCTCCTCGCGCCAGGCGGGGTTTTCCGCGTCTAGTCCACTGAGGACGGTCGGGGCGTAGAACGGCCCGTCGGCCTTGCCGCCCGCTTCGACCTTCGCCCCCGCTTCCACGGCGTCGGTCACGACGCGGTCGATGTGCGCGAGCTGCTTGTCGTCGATGATCGGCCCGAGCGCGACATCCCCGGCCGCCGGATCGCCGACCGGCAGTGCGCGGGCCTTCTCCGCCAGTGCCGCCACGTATTCGTCCACAAGGGACTCGTGCACCAGGTGGCGTCCGGTGGTCATGCAGATCTGGCCCTGGTGCAGGAAGGAACCGAACGCCCCGGCGGACGCGGCCGCGGCGACGTCGGCGCCGGGCAGCACCGCGAGGGCGTTGTTCCCGCCCAGTTCCAGGTGGACGCGCTTGAGTGCGCGCGCGGCGGCCTCGCCGACCTTGCGGCCCGCCGCGGTGGAGCCGGTGAACGAGACCACCGACACCTCGGGCGCGTCGACCACCGCGGCGCCGACGGCGGCGTCACCGGGCAGCAACTGGAGCAGGCCCGCCGGAAGACCGGCCTCCTCGAACACGCGGACCAGCGTCACGCCGCCGGAGACCGCGGTGCGCAGATCCGGCTTGAGCAGCACGGCGTTGCCGAGCGCCAGCGCGGGCGCGACCGAGCGGATGGACAGGATCAGCGGGAAGTTGAACGGCGCGATCACCGAGACGACGCCGACCGGCAGCCGCCGTGCGAACGACCAGCGCGGCTCGGACGTGCTGAGCACCTCGCCACGTGGGTGGGTCGGCAGCGCGGAGGCCTCGAAACAGATCCCGGCGGCCATCTCGGTTTCGATCGCGGCCTTGGCACGCACCGATCCCGCCTCGCGGATAAGCCAGTCCTGGACCTCGTCGGCGTGCTTTTCCCACAGCTCCCCGGCTTTGCGCAGCACGGCGGCACGTTCGGCCGGCTTCTTCGCCGCCCATTCCTGCTGCGCTTCGGCGGCACGGGCCGCCGCGCGGGCGACGTCGTCCGGCGTCGCGTTGCCGACGGCGGCGAGCTGCTTGCCGGTGGCGCGTTCGGTCACCGGGTAGGTGCCGCCGGAACCGGCGGTCCAGCCGTCGAGGTAGAGCTTTTCCTGCCAGATTGCGGTGTCTAACAAGGACATGATCACTCCGGTGTGGTCGGTTGCGTGTCGACCTGGATCAGCCTCGGACCGTCCGAAGTGGACTTGAGCTGGGCGTGCAGGTCGTCGAGTTCGGTGACCGAGGTGGCGGGGACGCCGTAGCCCTCGGCGATACGGGAGAAGTCGAGCCCGGGGATCTCGGTGCCGGGGACGTTCTCGGTGCCCAGCAACGTGCCGAACCAGCGCAGCGCGCCGTAGGTGCCGTTGCGCAGGATCACGAACGTGACCGGCACGCGGTAGTGGGCCGCGGTCCACAGCGCGGTGATGCCGTAGTTCGCGGAGCCGTCGCCGATCACGCCGACGACAGGGCGATCGGGGCGGCCCATCGCCATCCCGACCGCGGCGGGGAGACCGAAGCCGAGACCGCCGGACGCGGGGAAGAAGTACGAGCTCTCGTGACGCAGGTCCATCTGCCGCCACCACGCCGAGTTGGTCGACGTGGACTCGACGACGTAGCTGGTGTCGGCGGCCTGCGTGTCGCGCAGTGCGGCGAAGACCTGCTCGGGGTGCAGCGCGCCCTCGGCCGTCGCGGGCTCCGGGTTCGGGACGAAGTGCTCCTCGGCGTCCGCGGTGCGGGACTCGATCCGCGCCAGCAGCGCTTCGAGTACCACGCCGGGGTCGGCGACCAGCGCCTCGCCCATCGGCGCGCGGGCCGCCGCGCCGGCGTCGTCGGTGACCTGCACCAGTTTGCTGCCTTCCGGCAGGTACGGGCCAGGGACGTACTGGTGGTAGCGGAAGACCGGCGCGCCGAGCACCAGGATCAGGTCGTGCCCGGCCAGTGCGGTGGAGATGGACGCGATCCCGGCGGGGAGGACGCCGCGGAAGAGCCGGTGCCGGTTCGGGAAGGGCAGCCGGAACGGTGAGGGCGCTACCCAGGCCGGCAGCTCGAGGTGCTCGGCGAGCGCGACCGCGCGGTCGAACAACCCGGCCGTGTCGATGTCGCCGCCGAGGACGAGCGCCGGGTTGCGGGCGGCCTTGACCTGCTCGACCAGGTCGGTCAGCTGGTCCTCGCTCGGTGTGAGGCCACGCCGGACCTCGCGGTCGAGCGTCACGGCGGCGTTCGCGTCGAGTTCGGCCGACCAGTCGTCGTAGGGCACCGAGAGGTAGGTCGGGCAGCGCCGCAACTCGGCCTCGAACACCGCCTGCGCCAGCGAACGCGGCACGTCGGCGGCGCAGCTGGGCTCGCCGGACCAACCGGCCAGCGGGCGCATCAGCTGCGTGGCGTCGACGTTGGCGAGCATCGCCTCCATGCCGATTGCGGGACGGACCTGCTGGCCGGCGGTCAGCACCAGCGGGGAGCGCGAGTAGACGGCGTTGGTCAGCGCGCCCATCGCGTTGCCGGATCCGGCGGCGGCGTGCAGGTTGACCAGGACGGGCTTGCCGGTCGCCTGGGCGTACCCGTCGGCCATGCCGACGACCACGCCTTCGTGGAGGCCGAGCACGTAACGGAACGAATCGGGCAGTTCGGCGAGGAACGGGAGCTCGTTGGAGCCGGGATTGCCGAAGATCGTGGTCAGGCCACGGCGTTCCAGGAACTCGTGGGCGATCCGGCGGGCGGTGGGCATGGGGCGGGGTCCTCCTCGGGGATGTGGGACAGAACCTAGGGCTCGGCCGTGAGTGTGTTCCAATAAATGTTGCCGACCAACGACATCGACGGGATCGATAATGCGGGACTTCGACCTGAACCTCGTGCGCACGTTCGTGCTGCTGTACGAGACCCGCAGCGTCACCGCGACCGCGGAGTCGATGCACCTCACCCAGCCGACGATCAGCTACAGCCTGCAGAAACTCCGGCGCCGCTTCGGCGACGAGCTGTTCCGCCGCACCAAGACCGGCCTGATGCCGACCACCACGGCCCGCGAGCTGTACGAGCCGCTGCACGCCGCGCTGACCGGGATCGAGGCCGCGGTGAGCGGCTCCCGGCACTTCGACCCCGCCACCGCGCACAACGCGTTCACCCTGTGCCTGTCCGATCTGGGGGAGGTGTCGCTGCTCCCGCGGCTGATGGCGGCCCTGCCGGAGCAGGCGCCGGGCGTCACCCTGACGGTCCGGCCGCTGGACGTCGTCAACGTCGTCGACCAGCTGGGCCGCGGCGAGATCGACGCGTTCATCGCCACGCCACTGCTCAGCTCGCAGCGCGTGGCGCGGATCCCGCTGTTCACCGAGGGATACTTCGGCATGGTGGCCGAGGATCACCCACGGCTGCGTGGTGGCCGCGTCACCCGGGCCGCGCTCGCCGCCGAACGGCACGTCACGGTGTTCGGCCCGGCCGGGCAGGAAGGGCCGCGCAAGGCGCTGGAGGCGTACGGTCTGCTCAACCGTGTGGTTCTCGAGGTGACCCGCTTCGCGACGCTGCCTTATCTGGTGCAGCAAGGAGAACTGGTCGCCATCGTCCCCCGCAACGTCGCCGAGGTGTTCGCCGCCGAGCATCGTGTGCGGTTGCTGGAACTACCGCTGGACATCGAGCCCGCGCAGGTCGCGCTCTATGCCCGGCACGCGCACGCGCGCAGCCCGGCACAGCACTGGCTGGTCGGCTTCATGCACGAAGTCCTCGCCGAAATCGCGGAATAGCGACGGCCTTGTTTTCGCGTTGACTGATTGTCGTTGCCAGGGCACAATTTGTTGATTCTTGGCGCCCAGTAACGGACAGTCACCGTTGACTGTCCGGAATATCTTCTTTGACCGTTCCTGGTGTGGTGTCGGGGAGACTACTGGGTGATTGTGACCGTGTCGGCCTTGAGCTGCCTTCGGTCCTCACCGATCGTAGATGTTTGGAAGTCGTTGTCGGGGAGGAAGTTTCATGTCCGCGCGGATAGATGTGCGTCGTACGGCCGGTGGTCTGCGGCTGCTGGTGCCCGCCTACGGAGTGCCACGCCGGTCGGTCCGGCTCAGCTACGCACAGGCGGGTGATCTGATCACCGCGATCCGGGCGGGCCAGGTCCGGTCGGTGGCGGGCGACGTCGCGGTCGCGCCGTTCACCGAACACGCCGAGGACGCCGGGCCGTGTGCGGTGCTGGCCGACGCCTGCGCCGGAACCTACTTGCGGGAACAGGATTTGCGTGCACTCGGCAACGATCTGTGTGCCCATATGCCCGACCGCATGACCCCGCTGCCCTAGGTCCGGCCGGCGGTGTCGCGAACGCTCCGTTCGCGACGGTGAACGTCCCCAGCGACGCGTTCGAGACATCGCTCCGGCTGGCCGAGGCCTCGGCGCACGATCTTCTGGCCTGGCCGGGAGATTCTCACCTCGCAGGTCACGCACAGCGGAACGCCTGTTCAGCGCACTGAAGTCCGGAGGATGCTGCTGGGAAACCTCACCGCGTTGCCAGTGTGGTAAGTCCTGTTTCGCGGCTTAGGTTCTGAGGTGGATGGTGTTGCGTCGTGGTGTGCGGGTGGCGTCGAGCCAGGCGGGTGGGATGAATTCGGGTAGTCCGTCGGTGGTGATGCGGACTTCCCATTCGGAGTGGTGGATGAGCTTGTGGTGGACGGAACATAAGAGGACGAGATTGTCCACTTTGGTCTCACCATGGTGTGCCCAATACACCACATGATGTGCCGTGCAACGGTAGGCAGGCGCATCGCACCCTGGGAAGGCGCAGCCGCCGTCGCGTCGGATGAGTGCGCGTCGGATGGCGGGGGTGGCGAGTCGTTGGGCGCGGCCGACGTCGAGGGGTTCGCTGTGGGAGCCGAGGACCATGGGGATGATTTTGGCGTCGCAGGCGAGGCGTCGTGCTTCGGCTGCGGTGATTTCGCCGAGGAGGTCGAGGGTGGCTTGTCCGATCCCGGATCGCAGCTGTTCCAGGCTGACGGTGACGACGATGTGGGTGGCTTCTCCGGCTTGGGTGGGCAGGTCGGGATGTTCGGCCCACATGCGCACCAACTCCGAGAACGCGCTGCCGCGCCGTTCCCACTGGGTGCGGGTGTCGCGACCCTCTTCCTCGGTGGCGGGCCGTGGCTTCGCGAGCGGATCCAGCATCGCTTGCAGCCGCGCGGAAGTCTCATCGTCGACCCGGGCCTTGATCTGGTGCCCGCCATCACGGTGTGGTGCGATGGAGAACTCGGGCTGGAACGGTTTCGGTTCCCGGGTTTTCGGTTCCCGTCCATCCGGGTCGAGCTGGGAGATCAGGCGTCGTCCGGCGGCCCGGATTTCTCGGGGTCCGGCGGCGCGGGCCAGTTCGGCGAGGATTTTCTCCGCCTGCTCCCGATCCTGCATCGACACGGTCTGGGGAAACTTGTCGAGCGCCCGCAGGATCTCGTCGATCTGCGCGGCGCCGACCGCGCCCTCGCTCGCGGCCTGCGCGGTGGCGGGAGCAGTAGGCGGCTGCTCGCCGGAAGTCAGGTCGCGGGTGCCGTTGAGCGCCAGTGCCCGCGCCGCGCGTGCTTTCGCCTCGGCATACGGGATGTTCAACGTCTCCTGCAACAGTCGCACGAGACTCCCGTATCCGGTGGTGTCGCGTATGCCGCGGCGTTCCAGCTCGGCCATCACCTCGCCCTGGATCGCGGCCTCACGACGCTGCACACACTCGGACTCCAGAAGCCTGTCCAGCAGGCAGCCGACATCCTCGCGCCACCACTCGGTGCGCGTTGCGGAGGTGCTGCTGTCGACTGACATACCTCCACGATACGCCGCCCGTTCGAACATGTGTGCTATCGATCGGGTGAACCTCCAGAACGGACTTTTCCTTGCTGTATAAGGGTTTTGGCGTTCGATGGGGGTCGTGAGCCGCGACGGCGACAGCGCGGACGGCGTTACGCCGGGGGCTGGCGGCTGCGGGAATCCGCGTCGAGCCGGATCTCTTCCAGTTTGGTGCGGCCCGAGAACGCCTGCCACATCAGGGTCGCGGCGTGGTGGGCCTCCGGGCCGGCGACGACGTGGCGTTCGGTGTCGCCGGGTTGTTCGGCGGGGGCCTGGCCGATGTGCTCGACCAGTGCGAGCGACAGTTCCCGCAGTTTGACGTTGAACTGCTGGCTGGCACGCCGCAGCACCGCCCATGCCTCGTTCGCGTCACAGCGCCGTAGTGTCATGATCGCGCCCTTGGCCTGTTCGATGACCGCCCGCGAGGCGAGCGCGTCCAGGACCCGGTCGGCGTCGTCGGCGTTGCGGCTGGCGATGTCGGCGATGGTGACCGCGCTGGTCACCAGGCGTTCGTGCCGGGCGAGTACCGCGAGGGTGTGCTCGTCGGCCGGGCCGTCCAGGTAGATCGAGAGCACGACGACGCCGTTGTCGTCCCAGACGCCGGGAACCGCGGCCACGCCGCGCACCCGGGAGATCGCGTCGTGATCCTCGGGGGGAGCCTGCGCGCGGACCGCGGCCTCTGTCAGGTGCGGCCAGCGGGGATCGTGCCACATGTCCGTGGTGACGATCGGCTCCTCACCCGCGGCCACCAGCAGTGACGGGCCCCAGAGGTGCCCGGTCGTGATCGGGGTGAGAACCCGTCCCACGCCGGTCGCCGCCAGCACTCGCAGTTCGCCGCCGCCCAGCCGGGACGCGGGGTGCGCGACGCTGACTGCGCTGCCGATCTCGCCGGGTACGTCACGTCTTACCCCGGTCAGCACGTTTTCCAGCAACGTGGTCAGGGGAGTTTCGACCATCTCGGCGGGCTGCATGCCGGTCATCCGATCCCATCCCCCGTCCGTCAGGACTCGGCGCCGCGATAACGGACACGTCATCCGGGTGATGGCAGCGATGACGTCGCTTGTGCTCACCTTGGCACAGATCGTGCGCCGCCCCAAGCCGGCGGGGGGTGTTTCAGCTCCGTGTCACCGCGAATCGGCGAACGGTGGCGCGCGCAGGCTTTCGCGGGTCAGGTCGGCGAGCACCGATCGCACGACATGCTCGACACCGTCGGTGCCACCGAGCGCGAGGCCGTAGAACGTAGGGACGGCCGAGGCCGACCGCGGTGGCGCCGAGGGGCGGCGCCTTGACGACGTCCGAGCCGGAACGGACACCGGAACAGCCGGTGGCGAGGTCGCGGTGGTGGTCCTGCGCGCAGATGCCGAGCACACCGACCGGGGCAGGAACAGCGGCGTGGGCCATCGGGTCTCGTTCTGGTAGTCACCGAAGTGTGTCATGTAGACAGTCCTTTTGCGACACCGACGATCATGACAGCGTCCTCGCCATCGCGCGGCCCGCGGCCCGGCCGGAGAAGATACAGCCGCCGAGGAACGTCCCCTCCAACGCGTTGTAGCCGTGCACTCCGCCGCCACCGAAGCCCGCGACCTCGCCGGCGGCGTACAGCCCGGGCAGCGGCGTCCCGTCCGGCCGCCGCACCTGGGAGCCGAGGTCGGTCTGCACCCCGCCGAGCGTCTTGCGGGTGAGGATGTTCAGCCGCACCGCGATGAGCGGGCCGTGCGCGGGATCGAGGATGCGGTGCGGCTTCGCGACCCGCGCGACGCGATCGCCGACGTAGCGGCGCGCGTTGCCGACGGCCATCAGCTGCAGGTCCTTCGAGTACGCGTTGCCGACTTCGCGGTCACGCGCGACGATCTGGTGCTCCAGCTCGGCGACGTCGAGCATCGGCCCGCGCGAGAGCTTGTTCATCCCGTCCACGAGTTCGGGCAAGGAGTTCGCGACGACGAAGTCCACGCCGTGCCGCTTGAAGGCGTCCACCGGGCCCGGCGCGCCCTTGCCGACCCGGCCGGTCAGCACCTGCTTGAGGTCCTTGCCGGTGATGTCGGGATTCTGCTCCGATCCGGAGAGCATGAACTCCTTCTCCAGGATCGTCTGCGTCAGCACGTACCAGGAGTAGTCCTGCCCGGTGGCGAGGATGGCCTTCATCGTCTCGTTGGTGTCGAACCCGGGGAAGTTCGGGGCGGGCAGCCGCCGTCCGTTCGCGTCGAACCACAGTGAAGACGGGCCGGGGATGATCCGGATGGCGTGGTCCGGCCAGATCGGGTTCCAGTTGTGGATTCCCTCGGTGTAGTGCCACATCCGGTCGCGGTTGACGATCGCGCCGCCCGCGTTCTCGGTGATGGCGATCATCCGGCCGTCCACATGGGACGGAACGCCGGGGATCATCGTGCGCGGGCAGGGACCGAGCCGGTCGGCCGGCCAGTTGCGCCGGATGAGGTCGTGGTTGTGGCCGATGCCGCCGGACGCGACGAGGACCGCCTTCGCGTGGAACTCGAACTCGCCGACCGCCGTCCGTGACGACGCCTTGCCGCGGTCGAGGTCCGTCGGCTCCAGCACGGTGCCGCGCACCCCGGTCACCGCCTCGCCGTCGGTGATCAGCTCGTCGACCTGGTGTCGGAACGCGAACCGCACCAGACCGCGCTTCTCGCCTTCGAGCACCGGCTCGGCGAACACGCGGACGACCTCGGGACCGGTGCCCCAGGTGAGGTGGAACCGGGGCACCGAGTTGCCGTGCCCGCCCGCGTCGCCGCCGCGTTCGGCCCAGCCGACCAGGGGAGTCAGTCGCAGGCCCAGCTCGTGCAGGTAGTCGCGTTTTTCGGTGGTGGCGAAGCGGACGTAAGCCTGGGCCCACTGTCGCGCCCAATGGTCCTCGCGCTCGCGATCGAACCCGGCGGAGCCGAGCCAGTCCTGCAGCGCCAGCTCGTAGGAGTCCTTGATCCCGAGCCGACGCTGCTCCGGCGTGTCGACGAAGAACAGCCCGCCGAGCGACCAGAACGCTTGTCCGCCAAGGTTTTCGCGGTTCTCCTGCTCGACGATCAGCACGCGGCGGCCCGCCTTGACCAGCTCGTGCGTCGCGACGAGCCCGGCGAGGCCCGCGCCGACCACGATGACGTCCGGTGCGAAACTCACTGCTTTCCTCCGGTGCTGTAGGCCGTCACGACCTGGACGGCGAGGTCGGTCCGGCGCTGCCACACGGTGGCGTTGTCCGGCTCCATCAGGCATTGCACGGCGGTGCCGTCGTGGACGGCGATCAGCGCCTGGCCCAGCGCCACCGGATCCGGGACGGTGCGGCCGATCCGGGCGAGCAGGGCCTCCAGATACGGGATGACCGCGGCGAGGATGGCCTCCTCGCGAGCCGCCATCACCCGTCGCAGGCCGGGGTTGCGCAGGGCGTGCGCGGTGAATTCGGCGCTCACGCGGTACCAGACGTCGTCCAGCGGGATCGCCGGGAGCAGCCGCTCGACCACCGAGCGGACGTCGTGCAGCTCGGAGTCCGCGAGTTCGTCGAACGTCGTCCGCATCCCGGTGACCAGCTCCTGCGACCGCTGTTCCCACATCGCCAGGAACAGCTCGTCCAGCGAGGCGAAGTTCGAGTAGAACGCGCCTCGGGTGTAGCCCGCCCGGTCACACACCTGCTCGACCGTGGACCGGCCGAAGCCCTCTTCGGCGAACACCGTCAGCGCGGCCTCCAGCAGGCGCTGCCGGGTCTCGGCTCGCCGCTTCGTCACTCGCTTGCCGGTCTCCACGGTCGATACACTAGCGTATCGGATACATCCATGCATCGTGAGCGTCCGCCAGAACGCTCACGAGCCGAAGCCGCGCGGCAGGCGGCGGATTCGCGCGCCTCAGCGGCCGTGGGCCGTGCTCTGCTGGTCCACTGTGGACTGCGGACTCGTCGCGAGCAGCAGCTGCAGATGGGTGAACAGGCACTGGTGGGAGTCCGTGAGGTCCAGGCCGCTGAGGGCGGTGGCGCGCTTGAGCCGCTGACGCAGGGTGTTGGGGTGGATGTGCAGGCGTCGCGCGGCGGTGCGGATGTCGCCCAGCAGGTCCAGGTACGCGATGACGGAGGGGACGAGCTCGGAGCCGTGTTCCCGGTCGTGGACCACGAGCGTGGTCACCCTTGGGTCCCGCAGATGGGGATTGTCACCGATCATGGCGAGGGTTTCGGAGACGAGCACCTCGGCGCGGACTTCGGCCATGGTCGCCACGTTGATGGTCTTGTGCGCCATGACGTTCATGACCCGGTCGGCCGTGTGGCGTGATTCGGCGACCGACCCGAGACTGTCCACAATGGACCCTACGGCCGCGCGGACGGCACGGCGAAGGCGTTTGCCCGCGGCGGCGATGATCTCGCGGGCCAGCCCGAGTGCGAGCGTGTCGCCGCCGTCGGCGGGCAGATCGGGCAGCAGTACGTACACCCGGGAGCCGATCGTGGTCGCCAGCGCGGTCCGGCGGTAGGCGGCGGCGTGTACGGAGATGAGGTTAGTGATGGCGGCGCCGCGGAGTTCGCGGGCGGGCCGGTCCGATTCGGACGCCTGCTCGGCACTGTGTTCGGCGAACACCACGACCACGGCGGGTTTCGTGGCGTCGGTGCCGATGTGCGCAGCCACCGTGGCGGCGTCGATACGGTTTTCGAGCATGCCGTTCAGGAGATCGTCGTGGAACCGCGACTCGACGGCTATGCCGGTCCGCCTGCGCACGAGGTGCAGTGCGGCGACCCTGGCGGCGCCGAGCAGGGCGCCGTCGGATTGCTCGGTCAGCTTGGTGCTGCCCTCCTGGACCCAGATCGACCCCAGCAGTTCGGCGTCGGCGCGGATCCCGACCGCGAGCCTGCGGCGGACGCCCAGTTCCGGTCGTTCGTCGACGTGCACGACGTCGTCGCCGGCGCTGAGCCGGTCGAAGACACCCCACTCGCGCAGCATCGCGAGGTAGGCTGCGGGCCCTTCACGGCCGAGAATGGACAGTCTGCGTAGCTCGTCGACGTCGTCGTCCGACCGTGAGTAGGCCAGGACGCGGTTCGCGCTGTCCTCGATGCTCACACTGCCGCCCGTGAGCGCGGCGATGGTCTGGGCCAAGGAAAACAGGTCGTCGGAATCATCGGGGTCGGCCGCCGACGTGGCCTTCGCGTCGGCCACCGCACCCCGCGCGAAGAAGTCCAGCTGGTCCCAGCGCACTTCGGGCCGGACCGCGAGCACGGCGACGCGGGCCTCGTTGGCGGTCGCCCGCAGGTCGTCGATCGCGTCGCCGCCCGGCACCTTGACGGCCACCACGGAAGCTCCCCGCTGAGCGGCGGCCCGGACCAGCCGGATCGCGGCCCGGCCCCGGGAACCGATGATCAGGACGAGATCGCCGGCGTAGGAGTCGGGCTCGTCGTCCGGATCGAGGATGACGACGTCGTTGACTTCGATGTCGAGGCCGTCCGGCGCGGCGACCAGATCGGCGAGGGGAGTGCCGAGTGCCACCAGCAGCTGGCGAAGACTCGCTGTCCCCGGCGGGGCCGCGTGGCGATCCATCACCCTCCATCGATGTGCGATCGGACAATGGTACCGCGTCAACAGTGGCCAGATAGACCGTCTGCGACAGGGCGCCGCTTTCTAAGGTTCTCGGCAACGCAAGGGCGCACACCAACGAGGCGGGGCGATGCACCTCTTACTGATCGGCGACGGTGCGCTCGCCGACGCCGTCGCCGGTTACACCACGGCGTGGGGAGCGGGCCTGCGACGGCTGAGCACGCCGTCCGTGGCCGATCTCCACGGCGAACTGGGTCTGGACAGTCCTAACGACACGGTCGACGTCGTCGTGATCGTTTCCCGGGACGACATCTGGGTGCTTCGCCACGCACTGCTCGTGGAGCACGTGCGCCCCGGCATCCGGTTGCTGGTCACGCTCTTCGACAAGACGGTCGCGGAAGAGCTGGTCCGGTCGGTGCCCGACTGCACGGTGATCGGGATGACCGACGCGCTGGTCCCCGCGTTGCTCGGCCCGTGCATCGACGAAGAGCTGACGAGCCTGTGCGTGACGTCGGCGGGCGACTACGTCGGCGTTCGTCGCGTGCCCGGCGGGCTGCGGGCGATGCGGCCGGCTCCTGGCGAGATCGTCGAAAACGTACCCTCCGGCCCTGGCTGCACGCGCAGTTCCGGCCACTGGAAGGAAGCAACCGCGCGTTACTGGCCGGACTCACCGGGTTGCTGTCCATTTTGGTCCTGGACACGCTGCTGGGTGTTTTCGCGTTGCACGAGCCGGTGATCACGGCGTTGTGGAACGCGGCGAAGACGCTCACGACCGTCGGCCCCGCCGCGTCGGAGCACGTTCCCACCTGGTACCAGGCGTTGTCCGTGTTCACCCTGCTGTGCGTGCTCGGGTTCTCGGCCCTGTTCACCGCGGGCCTGGTCGATCGCATGACCTCCGGCAGGTTCACCGGTATCGTCGGCGCCCGCGCGGTGCCCCGGCGCGGCCACGTCATCGTCGTCGGGCTCGGCCAGGTCGGCATCCGGCTGTGTCGCGAACTGCAGCGGCTCGGTGTCGCTGTCGTAGCGGTGGAACGGGATTCCGCCGCCGAATGCGTGCCGCTCGCCAAGTCCCTGGGTATCCCGGTGATCTTCGGCCGCGGCGGAGATCGGTTCCTGCTCCAGAAACTCGCCCTGCCGAGGGCGAGGGCGATCGTCGCGGTTTCGTCCGACGTGCTGGAGAACATCGCGGTGGCGGTGGCCGCCCGCGCGATC
The DNA here is from genome assembly GCF_042739735.1 of Amycolatopsis sp. NPDC059027. Lineage (NCBI taxonomy): Bacteria > Bacillati > Actinomycetota > Actinomycetes > Pseudonocardiales > Pseudonocardiaceae > Amycolatopsis > Amycolatopsis sp. NPDC059027. The sequence goes on from NZ_JBHYIK010000002.1 coordinate 85,680, forward strand.
GCGCCGGACCAGAGGATCGTGCTGCGCTCGGGCGGGCATGAGGACGTCACCGCGGAATCCCAGTCGCTGTTCCACATCGCGACCGCGTGCGACGTCAACCTGATCGGCGGATCCTTCATCGCCGCCGCGGCACTGGGTTTTCAGCCTCGCGCGACGTTCACCGTCGGCAGCCGGGTTTACGCCCTGCTCGCCGATGGTTCCGTGCACGAAGTGCTGGAATGGGAAACGCACGACAGACAGACCGTTTCGGTGACCGCGCGGTGACCGGTGAACCCGTCATGATCATCGAAGAAGCCGAAGAAATCATCGCGGATGCGTTGCTGCGCCTGTGGTTCACGGACCACACCTGTCCGTGCGGACACGTGCTGACGACTTGTGACGGGTGCGGTGAACCACGTTGCCTGCGGTGCGATCCCTATCGTTCCGACGACTGTTCAAGCTAACTATGACGCGCAATGAAGCGCAGTGAGGAAGCAGAACATGGCCACCACCACGAAGCCCCACGGGCCGAGGCTGAGTTCGACGGTGTTCCGCCGCAAACCCATCGATCAGATCGGGTCTTCGGAGGGAGGAAAACACACACTGAAACGTGGGCTCAGTTTGCGGCAGCTCACGGCCATCGGCGTCGGCGGCATCATCGGCGCCGGAATCTTCTCGCTGGCCGGGGCCGTGGCGAACGGAAAAGCGGGACCGGCCGTGCTGATCTCGTTCCTCGTCGCCGGGGTCGCGAGCGCGGCGGCCGCCTTTTCGTATGCGGAATTCGCGGGGCTGATCCCCAAGGCGGGCTCCGCCTACACCTACGGCTATGCCGTGCTCGGTGAGATCGTCGGCTGGGCAATCGGCTGGGATCTCCTGCTGGAGTACACCGCCATCGTCGCCGTCGTGGCGATCGGTATTTCCGGCTATTTCAACGATCTGCTCGGCTTCCTCCACATCGGACTACCACAGTGGATGATGGGCGCGCCGGGAACCGAACCGGCGGGCGTCGCGGCGGGGTCGTACAAGATCAACCTGTTCGCGGTGCTGCTGTGCCTGCTCATCGCGTGGATCCTGAACCGCGGCATGGAGAACGCGGCCCGGTTCGAAACCGCGCTGGTCTACCTCAAGGTCGGTGTGGTGCTCGTGGTGATCGTCGTGGGTGCCTTCCACATCAAGTCCGGGAACTACAACCCCTTCTTCCCCTTCGGCATGTCCGGTGCGTTCACCGGCGCGGCGACGGTGTTCTTCGCGGTGTTCGGCTACGACGCGATGAGCACGGCCGCGGAGGAGTCGAAGGACTCGCAGAAACACATGCCCAAGGCGATCCTGTACTCGCTCGCGATCTCCATGGTGCTCTACGTCCTGGCGTGCCTGGTGCTGACCGGCATGGTCAAGTACTCGGACATCAACTCGGAGAGCGCTTTCTCCAGTGCGTTCGCCTCCGTCGGGCTGCCGGTGCTCGGCGCGGTGATCGCGATCGGCGCGATCCTGGGCATCCTGACGGTGCTGTTCACCTTCCTGATGGGCGCCTCCCGGGTCGGCTTCTCCATGAGCCGCGACGGTCTCCTGCCGAAGTGGTTCGCCAAGACGCACCCGCGCCGCCAGGTTCCCACCCGGATGACCTGGCTCCTCGGCGGCGCGTCCGCCGTGATCGCCGGGCTGCTGCCCATCGGCGAAGCGGCCGAGCTGACCAACATCGGCATCCTGCTCGCGTTCGTGCTGGTCTGCGTTTCGGTGATCGTCCTGCGCTACCGGCGCCCGGACCTGCCCCGTGGCTTCAAATGCCCCGGTATGCCGATCGTGCCGATCATCGGCATCGCCTTCTCGCTCTGGCTGGTCACCTTCCTCGACCCGCACACGTGGCTGCGGTTCGGGATCTGGTTCGCGATCGGGCTGGTGATCTACTTCGCCTACGGGCGCCGGAAATCCTTGCTCGCCAACGCGTCTGCCGAAAAGCCGCGTGAGGACGCCTGAGCCCTGCCGATAGTCCGGAGAGGAATCTCCGCGCGAAAAATCGTCGGCCGCCGAGTGTGCCCCCCTCGCACTCGGCGGCCGGCTTTCGTTCAGCGGGCCGGCCGGCGTAGGCCCGCGACGAGGAGTTCGACCAGCCGCCGCGCGTCGTAGCGGGGATCGTTGCCGATGCAGAGGTTTCCCACGCCGCGCATGAGTTCGTAGGCCCGCACATCGGAGCGGATCTCGCCGGATTCGGCCGCGGCGTCGAGTAGTCGCGTGCCCACCGGTTCGAGGCGGTCGATGAAGTAGGCGTGCAGCGTGTCGAAGCCCGCGGCGTCGGACTGCAGCACGGCGGCGAGGCCGTGCTTGGTGACCAGGAAATCGACGAAGCGGTCGATCCATTCCGTCAGTGCCGCATACGGTGTCGCGCTGCTCGCCAGCAGGGCTGGACCGGCGTCCGCGAGGGTCTCGACCTGGTGCCGGTAGACGGCGATGATGAGGTCCGAGCGTGTCGGGAAGTGGCGGTAGATCGTGCCCATCCCGACGCCCGCTTCGGCCGCGATGTCGCGTACCGGTGCGTCCACACCCGACGCCACGAAGACCGCGGCGGCGGCGTCGAGCAGCGCCTTCTCGTTGCGCCGGGCGTCCGCCCGCTTGGGCCGGCCCGTACTCCCGTCGCCGTCCTTCACCGCGCACTCCTTTCCCCGGCCATGGTTGCTAAGCGGAACAGTGCTCCGTATAGTTAGCGGAGCACTGTTCCGCTTGCTCATGATGCCATGGCGGCACCTCCCGCGCTGCCCGGCCCCGTTCCACGGAAGGACCAGGAACTCCCATGACACAGCCAAGCTTCGGGATCATGACCGCCCCCATGCAGGTCGGCTACGACGACGTTCTGCGGGTCTGGCGCGAGGCCGACGCGATCCCGGAGATCGAGCACGCGTGGCTGTTCGATCACCTCATGCCCATCGGCGGCGACCTCGCCGGGCCGATTTTCGAGGGCTGGACACTGCTTTCGGCCCTCGCGGCGCGGACGGAGCGGCTGCGGCTCGGGCTTTTGGTGACCAGTAACCGGTTCCGGCCGCCCGCGATGCTGGCCAAGATCGCGACGACCGTCGACATCGTCTCCGGCGGACGGCTCGACTTCGGCATCGGCGCGGGCTCCCGGCCCAGCCATCCGCTGGCCCGGCGCGAGTACGACGCCCACGGCCTGCCCTACCACGACGCCGCGCACGCCGTGGCCGCGCTGGCCGAGGCGTGCACGGTGATCCGTCGCTTGTGGACGGAGGAGGAACCGTTCGGCTTCGACGGCGATTACGTCCGGCTCACCGGGGCGTTCGGCAGTCCGAAACCCGTCCAGCGTCCGCATCCGCCGATCATGATCGGCGGCCGCGCGGCCTCGACGTTGCGTGTGGTCGCCGCGCACGCCGACCTGTGGAACATTCCCGGTGGCGACATCGACGACGCCGTCAAGCGCAGCGCGCTGCTGGATCGCTACTGCACCGAGATCGGCCGGGATCCCGCTTCGATCACCCGCTCGATCCACCTGCCCGTCTCGTACGAACGGCCTGGCACGACCCGGAACGCGATCGGCGAAGCGGTCGACGCCGGCTTCGGGCACATCGTCCTCGGCCTGCCGGATCCCTATCCCGCCGACGTCGCGCGATGGGTCGCCGACGAGGTGATCGGCGGATGATCAGGCGCTCGACCCGTACGTGGCGTCCTTGATCTCGCGCCGCACGTAGTCGTCCATCGTCTTGCTGCCGGTCTTCCACAGCGTTTCCTCGAGGCCGCCGGCGGGGAAGGCCCTGTTGTTCCCCGCCGAGTTCACGCCGCCACGCACCGCGCCGGTCGCGCCGCCGAGCAGCGCGTCCTTCCAGATGTCGTCGGGGTCGCCGTTGCCCCTGGCGACCTCGGCGGCGGATTTGGCCGCGCCGTTGGCGGCACCCTTGAACGTGTCCTTGGGGACGTCGTAGAAGACGATCTCCTGCCACTTCTTCGGGCTGCCGAACGAGGCGTTCCACTCGTTGTTCCGGCGCACGAACCGGAACTTCTCGCCGAAGGTGGTGTGGTTCCTGGCGACGTCGCGGGTGGCGTCCCGGCTGATCCACGCGTTCGCCTGGTCCCTGGCGAGCCGGTGCGCCGTCTCGGCCGACGTGACGTCGTCGTTCGCGCGGGTCACTGCCCGCTGCGCGTTCGTCAGGTTCTCCCGCGAGCCGCGCAGTGCGTCCTCGGCGGTGCGCAGACCGCCCGACGCCGCGGTGAATTCCACGCGGGCGTCCGCCAGTTCGCGGGCGCCCTCGTCCACCCAGGTCCGGTTTCCGGACGCCCGGTACAGGTTCAGCCTCGTCTCGGCCGACCTGACCCGGAGGTCGGCCTGATCCGCCGCGCCCCGGTAGGACCGCGCGGTTTGTTCGCGCGTCCACACGTCGTCACTGAGCCGCCGGACTTCCGCGTTCGCCTCGGCCCGCCGTGTCAATGCGTTGTCGTAGCGGTTTCGCGTGGCGGCGAGGTTGTCGGCGAGCCTGCGGTTCTCGCCGGGCGTGTCCTTGAGACCGAGACGTCTCGCGTTGTCGTACGCGTTCTTGGCGTTGGTGAGTACCTCGACCGAGCGGGTGGGCGGTGGCGGGGCGGGCGCGGGCCTCGGCCGGGGGCCGATCTTCTTCACGAAGTTCTGGGCCTGCTTGCCGAGCGGGACGAACTCGGGCAGGCCGTCCGCGCCACGCCGGACGTTGCCCGCCTCGTCGACGGCCTTCTTGAAGCCGGTCTTCTCCAGCCCGCCGACGACACCGCCGATGCCGCCGCCGATCCCGGCGCTGATGAACAGCTGCGCCGGATCGATCTTCTTGTGCTGGACACCGGCCGCCACCAGGTTCGCGGTGAGGTCGATGGCGACGTCGCGGACGCCCTCGGTCACCATGCGGCCGTAGCCGAGGCCGAACTTCGAGGTCTTCCACGTCAGTTCCGAGAAGGAGTTGACCCACGCCCTGGCCTGGATCAGGAAGCGCACCAACAGGTTCAGCGCCTGGGCGAGCAGGCGCAGTACCCGGACCCCGGTGGCGATCAGATAGGCCAGGCACGCCTGCGCCCACGCCAGCAGCGGCGGGAACAGCGCCGCCGCGGCGTAGAACGCCAGCATGACGGCGATCTGGACGCACAGTTCGATGATGATCTGCTTGATCGTCTCGTGTGTCTTCGCGTGTTGCTGTTGTCTGGCGGCCACCGCGGCCGTGGTCTGCGCGGCCTTGGCGGCGTTGTCCGCCAAGGCTTTCCCGTGCGCGGCGAAGGCTTTCGCGGTCTCGCCCTCCCAGTCCCGCAGGCTGGCCGCGGTGAGCTCGGCGAGGTGGGCGCTGTGGTCATCCAGGTACGCGGAGATCTCCGCCCAGCCCAGCGCGTTGTGGTGCAGGGCCGCCGGATCGCCACCCGGGTCCGGCAGGCCGACCTGGGCCAGTGCGTCCTGGGGCATCAGGAATCCACGCGGAAGACGGCGGACACCGAATCGGCGGCCGCCGTGTCGGTGTCCTGGAAGACCTTAGCCTGCGTTTCCAGGCCCTCCGCGGTCTCCAGCAGGTCCCGGTGCATCTTTTCGAGGTGATCGAGGGTCTGCCGGACGGTTTCCCGGTACTCGCGCTCGGCCTCCGCGGCGTTCGGTGTCTCACCGTAGGCGCCGTGGGTGTTTTCGGTCTGCTCCCGGAACTTCTGGATCCGCGTCCGCAGTTCGTCCGCGGAAGCCCGGAACTCCCGGCTCTGCCGCCGGAGATGCTCGACGTCCACTGCGAGCCGGTCGGGCACCGATCCTCCTCCTGCTGGCCTGCGACGGATTCGACGCTACCGGCGGCCGAAGGCGGCATCGGGTCACTTCACCCAACGGATCGGGGCCGCACGAGCAAAGTTCACTCGCGCGTCACCCGGCCGCCGCGCTCGTCCGGCAGCCGATGAAATGCGCCACACTCGCGGCCTCCCGGCACCCCACCGGACCTTCTTGCCGGACACGCCCCAGGCGCTGTGCGTGGTGGGGGAAGCTGTGCACATGGAGTTCTTCTGCTATCACCGCGATCGGCCCGGTTCCCTGGCACTGCGCGAAAACCTGCGCGACGAGCATTGGACCTACATGGACCGGTACGCGACGAAGATGATCGCCCGCGGTCCGACCCTCGACGGCGAGACGCCCACCGGCAGTGTGCACATCCTCGACCTGCCGGATCCCGCCGCCGCCCGTGCGTTCGCCTTCGACGAGCCCAGCTACCAGGCCGGTGCCTACCGGGACGTGCTGCTGCGCAGGTGGCGCAACACGCTGGGACGGACGATGGACGAGTTCGCCGGTGGCCGGACCGGTGGCAACCGGTACCTCGTGCTCGGTTTCGGCGAAGGCCGGGCCGCCGACCTCGCGCCGCCGGATTCGGGCGAGCTGATCGCGTACGGGCCGCTGCTGTCCGACGACGGTACCGGCTGGCTGGGCACGGCGGCGCTGGTCCGCGCGCCGGACGCGGGCGCGGCGCGTGCCCTCCTGACCGCGGGTCGCTACGCCGCCATCGAGGTCCACACCTGGCGGTCCGGTGGGCGGCCGTCCTGAGTGGTCAGCGGGTCGCCCGTGCCGCCGCGACCGCCTGCCCGGCGTATGACCGTCCGAAAAGGACAGTGTGCACCAGTAACGGGAACAGCTGGTGCGCGCCGATCCGGCCGGCCCAGCCCTCGGTGAGCGGGGCGGCCTCCTGGTAGGCGTCGAGCAGCCGGTCCAGCTGCGGGCAGCCGAACAGGTGGAGCATGGCCAGATCGGTTTCCCGGTGGCCGCCGTGCGCGGCGGGGTCGATCAGCCAGGCGCCGTCCGGGGCCCACAGGACGTTGCCGTTCCACAGATCGCCGTGCAGCCGGGCGGGTGGTTCGGCCGAAGCCGGGAGCCGCTCGCAGGCCTGCTCGATGACAGCGGCTTCCTCGCCGTCGAGGGTTCCGTCGTCGACAGCGCGGCGTACGTAGGGCAGCACGCGCTGCTCGGCGTACCAGGTGCGCCAGTCGGTTCCGGTCGTGGTGGACATCGGGGCGAGGCCGATCCACGCCTCGGTGGGGCCGCCGGGCGGTGCGGCGCCGAAGGCGGGCGCGCCCGCGGCGTGCAGTGCGGCCAGCCCGCGGCCCAGCTCTTCCGCGGCCGCCGGGCCGGGGTGTCCGGTATCGACGCGATCGATGACGAGCCAGTGCTCGTCGTCGCCCCAGACCCGCGGTATGGGCACGGTGCCGGACTCGGCCAGCCAGCGCAGTCCGGCGGCTTCGGCCGCGACGGCGTTGGGGCCGTGGCCGCGCTTGACCATCACGACGTCTCCGCTGTCGAGCACGGCTTCGGTGAGCGAACCGGACACGCGACGTGTCCGGGTGACCGGCTGTCCGGTGAGCCGGGCGGCGGCGGTGGCTGGAGCTTCCACGGCTTCGGATGGTACCCACAGCCGTACGCCGCGAGCGGGATTGCTCGCGGCGTACGGCTGATCCATCAGTAGAGCGTCAGGCGGTACGCGCCGGACTGCGACGTTCCGGCGAACAGCTTGCTGCCGTCCGCGCTGAGCGTCAGCGAAAGCACCCGGGAATCGGGCATCGCACCGGGCAGCGGCGACCAGGTGCGGCCGAAGTCGGTGCTGCGCAGCACGCCGACGCCGTCGTCACCCGCCTTGCCCGCGAACCACACGCGCGGATCGAACGGATGCGCCACGATCCGGGTGAATTCCCGCGGGTTCCAGCCCTCCTGTACCTGCCGGAAGGTGCGGCCGTTGTCGGTGCTGAGCCGCAGGCCGGCGCCGCCCACCACGATGCGGCCCTCACCCCAGCCGCTCACCGCGATGGCACTGACCGGCTCCTCCGACACCTGTGTCCACGTTTTGCCGCCGTCGTCGGACCGGGACAGGCCGCTCAGGCCGCCGCCCCAGACGCGCTTCGGGTTCCACGGGTCCCCGGCCAGTGCGAGGAAGCCGGGAGCGTCGGCCCTTTCCCAGTGCTTCCCGGCGTCGTCGCTGCGGTAGGTCACGGACCCGTACATGGAGAAGGCCGCGATCAGCAGGTGGTCGGGGTCCGCGGGATTCGCGAGGAACGCCTGCGGCGAGCCCTCCAGCCCTTGGCTGGTCAGCTGCCAGTTCCGGCCGCCGTCGCCGCTGCGCAGCACGTCGGTGTTGAACCCGTTCTTGGTGATCTGCCAGACGACGTCCGGTCGGCGCGGGGAGACCGAGAGAAAGGCGTTCTCGTGCAACCGGTCCCCGGGGTGCGACTGCCAGACCCGGGTCGAGGGGGTGATCCTGCCCTGCGGCAGCTGGGTGTTGTAGATCTCCTGCATCCCGGCCGCGACCAGGCTCTGCGGCTGCCAGAAGCTCCCGGTCGTCACCAGCTGGCGCATCGACTCGCCGGGGACGCCGATCTGCTCGTAGCCCGCCTTGCCCTTGTCGGTGTAGACACCGCGGTACAGCGCGGAAATCAGCGTGGTCGCCGGTTTTCCCTTCCCCGCGGGGAGATCGGCGATGTCGGTCACGCCCTCACCGGGCGAGGGCACCGGCTTGCGGGCCCATGTTCTGCCGCCGTCGGTGCTGACGTCGAGGTCCTGGTAGGTGGCGGTGTAGAGCCTGCCGTTGAGGAAACGCGGCTCGCGCAGGCGCTGCCCGGTCGGGTCGCGGCGCAGCACCGTCCAGGTCCTGCCGCCGTCGGTCGAGCCTCGCAGTTCCGTGCCGACGGTGACCACGATCTGCCGTCCGTCGGACGCGACCTGGTTGACCTCGGTCTCGGCCCGGTAGACCCGCTCGGCCTTCAGCTGGGCCCCGGCATACCCGCGGATGGCCCACAGCGAGTACTCCGGATGGACGGTGGTGAAGTAGAGATCGTCGCCCACGACGGTCATCCGCTGATCGCCCAGCGGCGCGGCGATGCCGTCGCGCGGCCAGGTCCTCGGCACGACGCGCCAGGTGGCGCCGCCGTCGGTGCTGACGCTCACGCCGTTCATCTGCATGACCGCGATCGTGCGGCCGGTCGGGTCGGCGGCGAGCTGGAACGCGCCCTCCGGCCACCACTCCTGAAGGGTCTGCCAGCTCCGGCCGCGGTCGGTGGTGCCCAGCAGCTTGCCGCGCCACTGGTCGCCCCTGCCCTCCTGCTTGGTGCCGATGGCCAGCATCCGGTTTTCGTCGGCAGGGTTGGTGACGAAGGCCTGGATGACGGTGTCCTGAGGCAGTTCGCGCCGCGCGCTCCAGGATGCGCCGCGGTCATCGGACAACCACAGCATGGGCGGGGCGGGCTCCATCACGTTGATCTTGTCCGGTGACCCGGAAACGCCCAGCATCCCGCCGATGCTGTTCGGGCCGACCGGTTCCCAGCCGCCGCGCGGCCGGGCGGCGGCGTCCACTGAGGAATTCGGTGCGGGAACGGGATCCGCGCTGGCTGTGGCTGTCGTCACGGTAGTGCCGAGCAGGGCCAGCAGCCCGATGACGAGGGTGTGTCTGGTCGCCGATCTCAGTCTCATGCGGACGATCTTGGCGTGCGTACCGGCTGCCGCACAGAGGCATTCGTCCGATCTTGGGGTGACAAACGGACAGAATTCGGTGATTACCCGGGCAACGCGGCGTCCTCGCGCAACCGGTGGCGTTCGAGCTTTCCCGTGCTGGTCCGGGGAAGCGCTTTCACAAACCGGATCCGGCGTGGGTACTTGTAGGGTGCGATCCGCTGCTTGACGAAGTCCTGGAGATCGCGCATCGTGGCGGCGTCGGGTTGTCTGCCGGGGCCGAGAACGACGTAGGCGCAGACGACCCGGCCCCGGTCGGGATCGGGGGCGCCCACGACACCGCATTCGTCGACGTCCGGATGCGCGAGAAGGGCTTCTTCGACTTCGGGTCCGGCGATGTTGTAGCCCGCCGACACGATCATGTCGTCGGAGCGGGCCTGGTACCAGAAGTAGCCATCGGCGTCACGGATGTACGTGTCACCGGTGAGATTCCAGCCGTCGCGGACGTACTCGGCCTGTCGCGGGTCGTCCAGATAGCGGCAGCCGGTCGGACCCTGGACGGCGAGACGGCCGGTTTCGCCGTCGGGCACGGGGTTTCCCGCGTCGTCGAGCACCGCGGCGCGGTAGCCGGGGACGGGTTTTCCGGTGGCGCCCGGCCGGATGTCGTCGTCGGCCGCGGAAATGAAGATGTGCAACAGTTCGGTGGCGCCGATGCCGTCGATGATCCTGACGCCGGTCTCCGCGTGGAAGCGTTTCCAGATCGCCTCGGGAAGGTGTTCGCCCGCCGAAACGCAGCGGCGCAAGGAACGCAACCGTTCTGTCGCGCCGCTGGCCAGCATCGCCTTGTACGCGGTGGGTGCGGTGAAGCAGATGGTGGCCTCGTGCTCGGCGATGTGATCGGCGAGCTGTTCGGGGGTCGCCTTCTCCAGCAGCAGGCTCGCGGCTCCGGCGCGCAGCGGGAAGATCACCAGCGCGCCGAGCCCGAAGGTGAACGCCAGCGGCGGTGTGCCGGTGAACAGATCGTCCGCGTTCGGGCACAGCACGTGCCGCGAGAACGTGTCGGCGATGGCGAGGACGTCGCGGTGGAAGTGGAGTGTCGCTTTTGGACGGCCGGTCGTGCCGGAAGTGAAGGCCAGCAAGGCGACGTCGTCGGCCGCGGTGGGGACGTCGGCGAATTCGGACGGTTTTTCCTTGCAGCGCCTCGTGAGGTCGTCATCGGTGTCGCCACCGTAAGGCAGTACTCGCATCCCGAGGTCTTGGAGGTCGTCGAGAAAACGGTGATCGCACAAGGCGAAACCGACCTTCCCGATGTCGCGGATCTTCCGTAGCTCGCCCGCCCGCAGCAGCGGCACGGTGGTCACGGCGACCGCGCCTGCCTTGAGGACGCCCAGCCACGCGGCGACGAGCCACGCGGTGTTCGGCCCGCGCAGCAGCACGCGATTGCCCGCGACGACTCCGAGATCCTCGGTCAGCACCCGCGCGATCCGGTTCGCGGCAGCGCGCAGTTCGGCGTAGGTCCAGTGTTCCTCCGGCGTGCGCAGGCAGGTCCGGTCGCCGCCGTACCGGGCGATCGGTTCGTCGAGCAGCACGCTCGCGCAGTTGAGCCGCTCCGGGTAGCCGAGTTCGGGCAGCGACGGGAATTCGGGCCATTGATCGGCGGGCGGAAGGTGGTCCCGGCAGAAGGTGTCCACGTGCGCGGTCGGCGAGAGCTGCATCAGGAGTCCCTTCTCGGACGCCGTCGAGGCCAGCTCAGTATCGCCCAATCCTGACGACAGTCAAGAGCGCGCGATATCCCCGGCGTCGGCCACGGACGGGGTCTCAGCCGACGGTGGCGGGAGTGGTGGCCGCGGCGTGCAGGGCGTCGAGGACGGGCCGCAGCAGCGGGTGGTCCTCGGTGCCGCACCGCACGGCCGCGAACACCCGGCGCGTCGCGACGACGTCGTCGACCGGCCGGACAGCCACCTGGGAAAGATCCATGTCCCGCAACGCGGAGCGGGGCACGAGCGCCACCCCGGCCCCGGCGGCGGCGAGCGTGACGACGGCGCGGAAGTCGTCGGAGGAATGCTGCAGACGGGGTTCGAACCCGGCGTACTCGCAGGCGAGGACCATCACGTCGTGACAGGGGTTCCCGGGGTACGGGCCGATCCACGGATCCTCCGCGAGCGCCGCGACCGGGACGGTTTCCGCCTCGGCGAACCGGTGACGACGGGGGAGCACGGCGTCGAACGGCTCGGCGTAGAGCGGTACCCGCAGCAGCCGGTCGTCGGCGCTCGGTGCGCCCCGGTACTCGACGGCGACCGCGATGTCGGCGCGGCCGTCCAGCACCATGGGCAGGCTTTCGTCTCCTTCGGCGTCCAGCACCCGGATCCGGATGCCCGGCGAACCCGTGCCGAGCGCGGTGATGGCCGGGGCGAGGACGACAGCGATCCCGGTGGCGAAGGACGCGACGGTGACCTCGCCCGCGTCACCGGAGGTGTACGCGGCGACCTCGGCCTTGGCGCGCTCCAGCTCGGCCAGCACGACGTGCGCGTGGCGGAGCAGGATCTCCCCGACCGGGGTGAGCCGCATACCGCGCTTGTCGCGCTCCAGGACCTTGTGCCCCGTCTCCTGTTCCAGCGCGGCGATCTGCTGGGACACGGCGGACGGGGTCAGGTACAGGGCCGCGGCCGCGGCGGTCACCGTGTGGTGGTCCGCCACGGCCTGCAGCGCCTGCAACCGTCGGGCTTCGATCACCCCGTCATCCTGCCAGTGCCTTCCTGGCCTCGGCGAACGCGGCGATCGCGCGGTCGATGTCCTCGGCCGAATGCGCCGCGGACAGCTGCACGCGGATCCGGGCCTTGCCCTGCGGCACCACGGGATAGGAGAAGCCGATGACGTAGACGCCGCGTTCCAGCAGCAGCTCGGCGAGCCTGCCCGCCTCGCCCGCGTCCCCGATCATGACCGGCACGATCGCGTGGTCGCCGGGCAGGATGTCGAAGCCCTCCTCGGCCATCCGGCTGCGGAACTGCTGGGTGTTCGCGGTGAGGCGCTCGCGCAGGTCGCCCGCCGATTCCAGCAGGTCGAGCACGGTGAGCGAAGCGGAGGCGATCACCGGGGCGAGGCTGTTCGAGAACAGGTACGGGCGCGAACGCTGGCGCAGCAGCGCGACGATCTCGGCCCGCGCGGCGACGTAGCCGCCCGACGCGCCGCCGAGCGCCTTGCCGAGCGTGCCGGTGATGATGTCGACGCGGTCCATGACGCCGTGCAGCTCGGGCGTGCCACGACCGCCGGGCCCGACGAAACCGACCGCGTGCGAGTCGTCGACCATGACCATGGCGTCGTAGCGTTCGGCGAGGTCGCAGATCTCCCGCAGCGGCGCGACGTAGCCGTCCATCGAGAACACGCCGTCGGTGACGACGAGCTTGCGCCGCGCACCGGCCGCCGTCGCCTCCTTCAGCTGCTGTTCGAGGTCGTTCATGTCGCGGTTGGCGTAGCGGTACCGGGCGGCCTTCGACAGCCGGATCCCGTCGATGATGGAGGCGTGGTTCAGCGCGTCGGAGATGACCGCGTCCTCGGCGCCGAGCAGCGTCTCGAAGACACCGCCGTTGGCGTCGAAACACGACGAGTAGAGGATCGTGTCCTCCTGACCGAGGAACGCCGAAAGCCGGTTTTCCAGTTCCTTGTGGACTTCCTGGGTGCCGCAGATGAACCGCACGGACGCCATGCCGTAGCCCCAGCGGTCGAGCGCGGCGTGGCCGGCGGCGATGACGTCGGGGTGATCGGCGAGGCCGAGGTAGTTGTTGGCGCAGAAGTTCAGCACCGCGCCGGGACGGCCGCCCGCGGTGACGTCGACGGTCGCCGACTGGGGCGTGCCGATCACCCGCTCCGGCTTGTGCAGGCCCGCGGCGGTGATCTCGTCGAGGGTGGCCTTCAGGTCCTCGCGGACGGAGTCGAACATGCTGGATTCCCTTGGCAGGTCGCGGTGTGGGTGGTCGTGGGCGGATATGCGGTGTCAGGCGGCCCAGTCGAGGATGACCTTGCCGCCGCGGCCGCTCGCCGCGTCGTCGAAGGCCGCCTCGAAGTCGAGATGGCTGTAGCGGCCGGTGATCACCGGGGCGAGGTCGAGCCCGCCTTCCAGCAGCACCGACATCGCGTACCAGGTTTCGAACATCTCCCGGCCGTAGATGCCCTTGATCGTGATCATCGACGTCACGATCCTGGCCCAGTCGACGGCGAACTCCTGCGACGGCAGGCCGAGCATCGCGATCTTTCCGCCGTGCGTGAGGTTGGCGAGCATGTCGCGCATCGCCTGGGGGTTGCCGGACATCTCCAGCCCGACGTCGAAGCCTTCGCGCAGGCCGAGTTCGCGCTGCACGTCTTCGATGGAGCTGTGCGCGACGTTGAGCGCGACCGTGGCGCCGACCTTGCGGGCCAGGTCGAGCCGCTCCTCGCTGACGTCGGTCACGACGACGTGCCGCGCGCCCGCGTGCTTGGCGACGGCCGCGGCCATCAGGCCGATCGGGCCCGCGCCGGTGATCAGCACGTCCTCGCCGACCAGCGGGAACGACAGCGCGGTGTGCACGGCGTTGCCGAACGGGTCGAAGATCGCCGCGACGTCCACGTCGACGGGCACGCGGTGCACCCAGACGTTGGAGGCGGGAAGCGCGACGTACTCGGCGAAGGCGCCGTCACGCCCGACGCCGAGGCCGACGGTGGCGCGGCACAGGTGACGTCGCCCGGCCAGGCAGTTACGGCATTTGCCGCAGACGAGATGGCCCTCCCCGCTGACCCGGTCACCCACGGTGATCTCGCTGACGTCGCGGCCGACCTCGACGACCTCGCCGACGAACTCGTGGCCGACCACGAGCGGCGCGCTGATCGCCTGCTGCGCCCAGCCGTCCCAGCTGCGGATGTGCAGGTCGGTGCCGCAGATCCCGGTCCGCAGGACCTGGACGAGGACGTCGCCGGGGCCGACGGCCGGTTCGGGCACGTCGCGGAGCCACAGCCCGGGCTCCGCCTTGTCCTTCACCAGTGCTTTCACCGTTGAGCCTCCTGTACACGTGCGGGCCAGGACCCGCACGGGAGGTCGGGCGCTGACCGGGACAAGCTCCCTGCGGCCATCCGGGTGAGGTGCACTCGGAAGTGGTGACGCTGGGTAGAGAACAATCTGCCCGGCGGCCCGGCCCGAGTCCATCGACGGTTTCTTAACGGGGCCGTTAGCCGTGCTTCACGCGCGAACTCGCGTGATTGGAGGGAGAACTCGCGTGATTGGAGGGTCAGCGGGCGAGGACGGCGATGAGGGCGGCGGCGAGCAGGCAGACGTAGGTGATGGCGTGCACGCGGTCGGGGAGGCGGCCGAGGACGCGCCGGGCGACGGCGATGGTGGGCAGGGAACCGGCCAGCAGGGCCGCGCCCGCGACGAGATCGACGTAGCCGATCTGCCCGGCGGGAGCGGGGCCGGACGCGGTGGCGGCGAAGGCGTAGACGGCGGTGCCGATCACGGCCACCGGGAGACTCAGCGGGTTGGCCATCGCCGCCGCGTCGGCCATCGGCAAACCCTTGCGCCGCAACAAAGGTACGGTCATCACGCTGCCGCCGACGCCGAGGAAGCTCGCCACCGCGCCGATGCCGACACCGCCCGCGGTGCTGGTCGCCTTCCCGAGCGTCCGCGGCTGCCCAGTGGTACCCGGCTGGAGAAATCCCTTCCGGAGCACGCTGTCCACAATGGTCAGTGCGAGGTAGACGACGAAGAGCACGCGCAGCACGGAGTCGCCCGCCACGGTCGCGGCGAGGGCGCCGAGCACCGCGCCGACGCCGATGAAGCGACCAGCGGCCACACGTATTCCTTGCGCAGCCGCCCGGAACGGAGCTGGGTGGCGGTCGCCATCGCGGAGTTGACGACCATGACCGCGGTCGAGGTGGCGACGGCGACGTGCATCGCGTCGCCGCCCGAATGGGCCGCCGCGACGCCGTACACGACGGGAACGGTGACGAATCCGCCGCCGAATCCGAAGAGGACGGTGGTGAAGCCGCTCAGGCAGCCGAAGGCGAGCAACAGCAGGATCGAGGTGAGCACTTCCGCGACCGTACGAGCGTCCGGTGTCGGCGTGCAATCGAAAGATCGCCAACTTCTTTCTTGAATCAGACACAGCGCGAAATGGACACAGTACCGTCAGCGCCATGCACAACGTCCTGATCGACGAGGTGGACGACATCGACCGCGCCGTGCTGGCGATCAGGACGGACTACGCGCCGGACCACGTCGTGGCCTGGCATCGGCACCGGCGGGCCCAGTTCCTCTACAGCGCCAACGGCCTCATGCGTGCCGAGACGGCCGAGAGCGGCTGGGTCGTCCCGGCCCACCGGGCGGTCCTGATCCCGCCGGGCACCGAGCATCAGGTCACGATGATGAGCGGCGGCACGCGGAGCCTCTACATCGAGCCGGCCGCGGTGCCCTGGTTCCCGCGGCGCTGTCAGGTCGTGGACGTCTCGCCGCTGCTGCGGGAACTGGTGCTCGCCGCGGTCGACATCGCCCCGCGCTACCCGCGGCGTGGCCGGGACGCGACGCTCGTCTCCCTGCTCCTGCACGAGTTGAGCGGGCTCGCCCCGCTGCCGCTCGACCTCCCGCTTCCGCGCGACGAGGGCCTGCGGACGCTGTGCGAGTCCTTCGCGAAGGCTCCGGACGTCCACGATCCGCCCGCGCGCTGGGCGGCCCGGCTGCACGTCAGCGAGCGCACGCTGAACCGGCTCTTCCACGCCGAGACCGGGATGAGCTTCACGCGCTGGCGTCAGCGCGCCTGCGTCCTGCACGCGCTGCCGTTGCTGGCCGACGGCCTGCCCGTCGCGGACATCGCGACGGCGATGGGCTACGAGAGCCCGGCGGCGTTCACCACGATGTTCGTCCGGCTGCTCGGCGCCTCGCCCCGGGAGTACCGCGCCGCCGCGGACCCCGGCTGAGACGGGAAGCACCCCCGGCTTGAATGGTCATGCATGGATGTGTATATACTTCCACTCGTGTCCAAAGTGCTCACCTCCCTGCCTGTCGGCGAACGAGTCGGGATCGCCTTCTCCGGTGGTCTCGACACCTCGGTAGCGGTCGCGTGGATGCGCGACAAAGGTGCGGTGCCCTGCACCTACACCGCCGACATCGGCCAGTACGACGACCCTGACATCGCCTCGGTGCCCGGGCGCGCCCAGGCCTACGGCGCGGAGATCGCCCGCCTGGTCGACTGCCGCGCGGCGCTCGTGGAGGAGGGCCTCGCGGCCCTGGCCTGCGGCGCGTTCCACATCCGCTCCGGCGGCCGCGGCTACTTCAACACCACGCCGCTCGGGCGCGCGGTCACCGGCACGCTGCTGGTGCGCGCGATGCTCGAGGACGACGTCCAGATCTGGGGCGACGGCTCGACCTTCAAGGGCAACGACATCGAGCGGTTCTACCGCTACGGCCTGCTCGCCAACCCGTCCCTGCGGATCTACAAGCCGTGGCTGGACGCGGCGTTCGTGAGCGAGCTGGGCGGCCGCAAGGAGATGTCCGAGTGGCTGCTCGCGCACGACCTGCCGTACCGGGACAGCACGGAGAAGGCGTACTCCACCGACGCCAACATCTGGGGCGCGACGCACGAGGCCAAGTCCCTCGAACACCTCGACACCGGCATCGAGATCGTCAATCCGATCATGGGTGTCCGGTTCTGGGATCCCGAGGTCGAGATCGCCACCGAGGACGTCACGATCGGCTTCGCCCAGGGCAGGCCGGTGTCGATCAACGGCGAGGAGTTCGACACCGCCGTCGACCTGGTGCTGGCGGCCAACGCCGTGGGCGGCAGGCACGGGCTCGGCATGTCCGACCAGATCGAGAACCGCATCATCGAGGCCAAGAGCCGCGGCATCTACGAGGCGCCGGGCATGGCGCTGCTGCACATCGCCTACGAGCGGCTGGTCAACGCGATCCACAACGAGGACACGCTCGCCGGCTACCACAACGAGGGGCGGCGGCTGGGCAGGCTCATGTACGAGGGCCGCTGGCTGGACCCGCAGGCGATGATGCTGCGCGAGTCGCTGCAGCGCTGGGTCGGCACCGCGATCACCGGCGAGGTGACGCTGCGGCTGCGGCGCGGCGAGGACTACTCCATTTTGGACACCACGGGCCCCGCCTTCAGCTACCACCCGGACAAGCTGTCGATGGAGCGCACCGAGGACTCCGCCTTCGGCCCGGTCGACCGGATCGGCCAGCTGACCATGCGCAACCTCGACATCGCCGACTCCCGCGCCAAGCTCGAGCAGTACGCCGGGCTCGGCATGGTCGGCAGCACCCACCCGACGCTCATCGGTGCCGCGCAGGCGGCCTCGACCGGGCTGATCGGCGCGATGCCCGCGGGTGGCGCCCAGGTGATCGCCTCCCGCGGCCAGGGTGGCGACAACGAATCGCTCGACCGCGCCGCGATGGAGTCCGGTACCGACTGACACTTGTTCTTCCCGCTCGTCCTCCCGGTCACTCCGGGCGGACGAGCGGGAAGGCGAGGGTGTCGCGGATCGTGGTTCCGGTCAGCAGCATGACCAGCCGGTCGACGCCCATGCCGAGGCCGCCCGACGGCGGCATCGCGTATTCGAGCGCGGTCAGGAAGTCCTCGTCGACCTCCATCGCCTCGGCGTCGCCGCCCGCCGCGAGCAGGGACTGGGCGACCAGCCGCTGCCGTTGCTCGACGGGGTCGACGAGTTCGGAGTACGCGGTGGCGATCTCGGTGCCCCGGATGACCAGGTCCCAGCGCTCGGCCAGCGCCGGATCCTCGCGATGGGGCCGGGTCAGCGGCGAGACGCCGGCGGGGAAGTCGGTGTAGAAGACCGGCCCGGTCGTCTGCTCCTCGACGAGTCGTTCGTACAGTTCGAGCACCACCGCGCCGCGTGTCCACTGTGGATTGTGGGTGATCCCGGCGGCGTCGCACAGCTGTCGTAGCCGGGTTTCCGGGGTGGCCGTGGTGATTTCTTCGCCGAGTGCGCCGGAAATGGCGGTGTGGACCGGAATGACCGGCCAATCGCCGCTGAGATCCAGTTCTTCCTCACCCAGCGCGGCTTCGCGGCCGTGGGCGGCGTGTGCGGCGGCCTTGATCAGTTCCTGACAGCGCTCGCGCATGACGTGGTAGTCGGCGTACGCCTCGTAGGCCTCCAGCATCGTGAACTCGGGATTGTGCTTGTAGGACACGCCTTCGTTCCGGAACGTGCGGCCGAGTTCGAAGACCCGCTCGACTCCGCCGACACACAGCCGCTTCAGGTACAGCTCGGGCGCGATGCGCAGGTACAGCCCCATGTCGTAGGCGTTGATGTGGGTCCGGAACGGACGCGCGTTGGCGCCGCCGTGCACCGGTTGCAGCATCGGGGTTTCGACTTCGAGGTAGTCGCGGCCGAGCAGCGTCGTCCGCAGCGCCTGCACCGCGGCCCCGCGTGCCCGGAGCAGTTCGCGGGCCTCGGGACGGACGACCAGGTCCACGTAGCGACGGCGGACCCTGGCCTCGGGATCGGTCAGCCCGGCGCGTTTGTCGGGCAGCGGGTGCAGGCATTTCGACGCCAGCTCCCAGTGTTCGACGAGCACGGACAACTCGCCGCGCCGGGTCGTGACGACCTCGCCCTGGACCGCGACGTGGTCGCCGATGTCGACGTCGGCCCGCCAGTCGCGGAGCGTTTCCGCGGCGGTGCCGGGTTCGGCGAGCATCACCTGAAGGTCGCCGGACCAGTCCCGCAGCGTCGCGAAGCACAGCTTGCCGTGGTCGCGCAGCAACATGACGCGGCCCGTGACGGCGACGCGTTTCCCGGTGCGGGTGTCGGGGGCGAGATCGGGGAAACGCCGGACAACCTCGGCCAGCGTGGTGTCCCGTGGCACGCCGACGGGGTACGGGTCGACGCCGCGGGTGCGTAGTTCGGTGAGTTTGTCCAGCCGGATCCGGGTTTGTTCCGGCACCGGGGCGGCGTGATCGTCCACGACCTTCGCGGCGGCTTCGGCGGCCTCGATCGCGGAGAGCAGCGCCGTGTCGCCCGCGCGGGCCGGGATGTTGGTGCCGCGGCCGAGGAAGCCTTCCGCGATGGCCGAGGCGAGGCCGACCCTGGCCAGGTCGCGGCGGTCGCCGAAGATGAGGAACCGGGGTTCCCAGTGCGGCCGGTACTTGACGTTCGACCGGTACAGCGATTCGAGCTGCCACCAGCGGGAGAAGAACAGCAGGAGCCGCCGCCAGACCCGCAGGATCGGCCCGGCGCCGATCCGGGCGCCCTCCTCGAACACCGCGCGGAACACCGCGAAGTTGAGCGAGATCCGCCGCACCCCGATGGCGGGGGCGCCCGCGGCGAGCGCGGCGACCATGAACTCCATCAGGCCGTTGTCCGCGTTCCGGTCGCGGCGCATGAGGTCGAGCGACAGCCCGGCCTTTCCCCACGGCGCGAACGAAAGCAGGGCCCGGACGTGCCCGTCGGCGTCGACCGCCTCGACCAGCACGCAGCGTCCGTCGACGGGATCGTTCATCCGCCCGAGCGCCATGGAGAACCCGCGTTCGGTGTCGGTGTCGCGCCAGCGTTCGGCCAGTTCCGTCGCGGCGGTGAGCTGCTCGGCCGGGATGTCGGCGTGCCGCCGGATCCGCGCGGTGTACCCGGCGCGTTCGATCCGTGTGACGGCCTGGCGCACCGGGCGCATGTCCGGGCCGGTCAGGGTGAAGTCGGCGACGTCGAGGATCGCCTCGTCACCGAGTTCGATCGCCTTCAGCCCGGCTCGCACGTAGGCTTCGGCGGCCTCTTCGCCCGCGCCCATCACCGCCGGGCTCCAGGTGAACTCGGCACACATCGCCAGCCAGCGGGAGATGGCGCCGTCCCAGGCCTCGGGGTCACCGATCGGGTCGCCGCTGGCGAGGCAGACACCGGCCACGACCCGGTAGGTGACGGCAGCCTCGCCGGACGGCGCGAAGATCGCGGCCTTGTCCCGGCGGGTGGCGAAGTAGCCCAGCGAGTCGCGTTCGCCGTGTGCGGCGAGCAGGCCGCGGATGGCGACCTCGTCGCCGGCGGTGAGCATCGACGCGGTGCGCTGTGAACGCAGTGTCCACAGCAGGGCGGCGAACATCGACACCGCCCCGAACAGCGACACGATCACGGCCACCCAGCCCGGCGCGTTGCCGACGCGGGTGATGTCCAGCCGGATCGCGCCGCCGATGACCTTCTCGACCGCCCAGCTCCACCGGTCGCTCGCCGAACGCAGCGAGCCGGGGAACACCTGGACCAGCAGGCCGCCGAGCAGGACCGAGATCCCGAGCAGTCCCGCGAAGAGCAGGATCGCCTTGCGCAGCGCGGCTTTCCGGGTCCGGCCGTAGAACTCGCGCCGCGCCGCGATCAGCACCGCCACGGCGAGGACGGCGATCACGAAGGACTGCCACAGCGACCAGGTGTCCCAGCCCGACAGCGTCAGCGGTTCCCCGTCGTCGTCGACCAGTTCCCCGTCCGGCGCCAGGGTGAACAGCAGGATCGTCAGCGCGGTGAGTGTCGCCTGGACCAGCAGCAGGCAGATCATGATGGTGCGGGCCGCGCGCTTGCGGCGGGAGATCGCGCCGGCCAGCACCGCGAGGAACAGGCCGTAGGCGATGTTCGCCGGCGCGGGGAAGACCGCCTCGTCGATGAACTCCCGCAGCGGCTGGACCCCGCGGCCGACGGCGGCGTTCAGCGCGGCGAGGACGCAGAGTGCCGCCAGCACGCCCAGCGCGACGGCGAACACCTTGGGCACGGCGCTCAGCCGTGATCTGTGCCGCGACGTGGCGGCCCGCTCGGAGATGTCAATCATGATGCCGTCAGGCTGGCCGACCCCGGTGAGCAGCGCAACCGCACGTCGCCCGCGGTTTCCACAGTGGACGCCTGCGGGCTCGGGGCGGGCAGGTGCGGAAGGACGCTTTCAGTGCGTTGGGTGCGCTGATGGCGCCCTTCAGCACGTGCGGGCACCGCGCCGGGCGGCGGACGGGCGGGGGGCTACGGTGGGGAAACGGGACCGGGGAGGGCGCGCATGAGCGAAGCTTGCGAGCGAATCATGGACATCATGCGCCAAAAAGAATTCAACACAGTCTCGCGAAGCGAGGCCATCGCATGAGCGAAGGCACGGTGTCCCCGCTCGGGCTCACCGCCGAGCTGACGAGCACGGTCGACGGCGCGGCGGGTGGCCACGACGGGGAGTTCGGCGTCATCGGCCCGGCGACGGGCAGGGTGTTCGCCATGGCGCCGGAGACGACGCCCGAGGCACTCGATGCCGCCGTCGCCGCCGCCGATCGGACGTTCCGCACGGAATGGCGCACCGACGACGACGTCCGGCGTGGTGCGCTCGGAGCGCTCGCGGAGACGCTCGCGGACTCGGCCGACGACTTGGCCGCCCTTCTCTCCGCGGAGCAAGGAAAGTCACTCCCCGACGCACTCGACGAGGTCGCCGTCGCGGCCCGATACGCGCAGTACTACGCGGAAAACCCGGCCGAGCGTGAAGCACTGGGGCCGATCGCGGTCATCACGCAGTGGAGCTTCCCGCTGAGTATCGCGTTCGCGAGTATCGCCCCCGCGCTGCGATCCGGGGGCACCGTGGTGTGGAAGCCTTCGCCGCACGCCCCGCTTTCCGCGCTGATGGCCGGTGAACTGCTGCGTCTCGTGCTCCCGCCGGGCGTCCTCAACGTCGTTTCCGGCAGCGATCCTCTCGGCGCGAGGCTCGTCGCGCATCCGCTCGTGCGCGAGGTCGGTTTCACCGGCTCGGTCGCCACCGGGAAGAAGGTCGTGGCCGCTGCGGACACGAAGCGGCTCACACTCGACCTCAGCGGCAACGACCCTGTGCTGGTACTCGACGACGCGGACCCTGGGCGTGTCGCGGGCGAGGTGTTCGCGGCGGCGTTCCGCAACCTCGGGCAGGTGTGCGTGGGGCCCAAGCGGGTGTACGTCCCGGCGTCGCTCCAGCAGGCGTTCGTCGAGGCGCTCACCGAACTCGCCCGCACCGCGGAGCACGCCGAACTCGCGCCGGTCGGCACCCGCCAGCAGTTCGACCGCGTCGTCGACCTCGTCGCGGACGCCCGCGCGCACCGCGCTGTCGTCACGGCGTGTGGAAGTCAACTGGACCGCCCAGGCTACTTCGCCGCGCCGGCGATCCTCGCCGACGTCACCGATGGCGTCCGGGTCGTGGACGAGGACCAGTTCGGGCCGGTACTGCCGGTGATCACCTACACCGACGTGGACGACGCGATCAAGGCCGCCAACGCGTCCCCGTACCGGCTGGGCGCGTCCGTGTTCGGCGCGGACCCCGGCCGCGCGGCCGCGGTGGCCGGACGGCTCGAGGCCGGGGCGGTCTGGATCGGTTCGCACGGGACGCATCCGCCGGAGGATCCCGGGCGATCGGCCGGATAACCTGCGCCGATCGGCCGCGACCATTCTCAAACGTGCGATGAGACACTTTTGGAAATGTCTTGCGTGGCCGTTCCTGCCCGCCGGGACGAAATCGGGAATGCCTGCCCGCGCCAGGGCATTGCACCAATGGGGCCGGTAGTGTGCCCCCGTGAACCATCGCCCCGGCATCGGCAAGGTTCGGCACGGCACCGTATTCCGGTACGACGGAGACAAGGATGGTTGACACGGAAACCGAGCTGCGGGTGCAGGTCCTCGGCTCGGTCCGTGCCTGGCGTGCCGGCACCGAAATCGACCTCGGCTCGGCGCACCGGCGCGCGGTGTTCGCCGTACTCGCCTTTTCCGCCGGTGACACGGTTTCCCGGCACGAACTCGTCGACGCGCTGTGGGGCGACGAGCCCCCGACCAGCGCGAGCGGCAGTATCTACACCTACGTTTCGGGCCTCCGCAGGGCCGTCGATCCCGACCAGGCTCCCCGGTCCGGCGGCGGCGTACTCGCCTCGACGGGGTCGGGCTACTCGCTGCGGATCGACCGGGACAGCGTCGACGTGCACCGGTTCGACGCGTTGCGGGCGGACGCGGTGCGGCAGCGCAACGCGGGCGAGCCCCTCGCCGCGGTGGCCGATCTCGACGCGGCGCTGGCCCTGTACGCCGGCGACGTGCTGTCCGGGGTTCCCGGGCCGTTCGCGCGGGCACAGCGGGCGAGGCTGGCGGAGCTGCGGCTGACCGTCGTGGAAAGCCGGGCGGAGATCCTGCTCGAACTCGGGCGGCACGCGGAACTCGTCGACGAACTCGGCGCGCTTTGCCGCGAATATCCGCTTCGGGAGAAACCGCCCGCTTTGCTGATGCGCGCGCTGGCCGACGCCGGCCGGACCGCCGAGGCACTCGACGTGTTCGAGGCGACCAGCGCGAACCTGGTGGAGGCGTCGGGGATCGAGCCGGGTCCGGAGCTGCGCAGGCTGCACGAGCACCTGCTCGGCGCGCACAAGGCCCCGGAGCACACGTTCCCGGTGTGGCGGCCCGAACGGCCGGACTTCCACGTCGGCCGGGACCGTGAGCTGGAACTGCTGCGCACCGCGGTCGCCGAGGTTCTCGACGGGCGCGGTGGCACGGTGTGGATCGAGGGCGAGCCGGGAATCGGGAAGTCGGCGCTGCTCGCCGAGGCGCTGGGCGGCCCGCTGCCCGGCGCACCGCGGCTGCGCTGGGCGACCGCCCACGAACTGGACAGCCACATCCCGTTGCGGCTGATCAACGACTGTCTCAGCGAGGAAGGCGGCTCGGCGGGGCTCGACGCCGAGCAGGTGCCCGAGGTCGTGACCCGGCTGTGCGGCGAAGGCCCGCTCATCCTCGTCGGCGACGACTTCCAGTGGGCGGACGGAGAGACCGTCCGGGTCTGGGAGGACCTCGCCGCGCTCACCGGGCGAATGCCGTTGCTGCTCGTCACCGCGAGCAGGCCGGTCCCGCGTTCCGAGGCACGCGAAGGACTTCGGCAGCGGACGGCCCAGGGCAGGACGCTGCGTCCCGGTCCGCTCCCCGGTGCCGACGGCTACCGGCTCGCGGCGCGGCTCGCGGGCGCCCCGCTGTCGGCGCGGCAGCGGAAGGAAGTCGACGCCGCTGCCGGAAACCCTTGCTACATCAGGGAGATCGTCGCCGGCTTCGCCGAGCCGGGAGACCATCCGGGGCGACGGCTCGTCGGCTGGGTCAACGACTACCTCACCTTCCTGTCCGCGCCCGCCCGCGCGGTCCTGCAGCGGGCGGCGGTACTCGGGAGCGGCTTCACCGTCGGGGAACTCGCCGTGACGACCGGGCAGCCGTCCGCGCAGCTGGCCGAACGGATCGGGGAGGCGCGCGACGCGGGCGTACTCGACGGGGCGGGCGACGCGCTGTGGTTCCGGCACCCACTGGTGCGGACCGCGTTGTACGAGAAGACGCCGGGAGCCATGCGAGTCGCGCTGCACCAGCAGATCGCGGAGACGCTGATCGCCTCCGGCGCGTCCGCGGTGCGGGTCGCCGAGCAGCTCGCCGCGGCGTCGCCCGCGACGATCCCCTGGGGCGAGACCTGGCTGACGGACTACGCCGGCGTGGTCGCGGAAGAGCGGCCCGAACTCGCCGTCGAGCTTTTGCGACCACTGCTCGGTCTCGGCTCGCTGACACCCGACGTCCACGAAACGCTCACCGCGATGCTCGCCCGGCTGCTGTTCTGGCTGGGCCGGGATCCCGGCCCGGAGGCCGGTTCGGTGCTGGCCAGGACGGCCGATCCCGAGCTGGCCGCCGAGATGCGCTGGATACTCGGCTATGTCGCGTACCGCCGGAACCAGATCGACGAGGCGTTGCGGCAGGTGACCGGCGCGCTCGCCGACGACCGGGGCCAGGAGCGGTGGCTCGTCCGGCACGAGCGGCTGCTCGCGAGGTTGTCCGACGAACCGCAGCCGCGGACGCCCGCACACGTCGTCAGCTGGGCGCATTCGCCCCCGGAAGCCGTGACCCCCGGGATCGCCGGGTTCCGGCTCCTCGACGACGAATCCGCCGCCGAGTTCGGTGCGCCCGGCGTCCTCGACGTGCCCGCGACCTGGCGGATGGCCCCGTACCGGGCCCTGCCCGCCGAGGTCCACCGGGTGAACGCGGGGCAGCTGTACTGGGCGGGGGACTGGACCAGGGCGGAGATCGAGGCGGAAGTACTCCTTGTCGAGGATCCGGCGAGGCCGTCCTACGTGCTGCAGTACAGCGCGGGGGTGGTGTACGCCTTCGTCGCGATCCTCGCCGCGCACCGGGACGACTGGGACGTCGCGGCGGAGTACGAGCGTCTCGCGTCCGAGGCGTACGTCAGGGACGACGACAGTTTCCTGCAGGCGCTCCTGATGGCGAGGTCGATGCTGGCCGAGCGGTCCGGGCGAGCGCGGGAGGCCACCGACGTGTTTTCGCCGGTCGCCCGCCGGTTGTTCCCGTGGTCGCGGTGGCTGCCGCGGCTGGCGGGGCTCGCCCTGCGCAGTGGTGACCGCGCGCGGCTGGACCGGGTGCGGCTGCTCGTCGGCTCCC
The DNA here is from genome assembly GCF_042739735.1 of Amycolatopsis sp. NPDC059027. NCBI lineage: Bacteria > Bacillati > Actinomycetota > Actinomycetes > Pseudonocardiales > Pseudonocardiaceae > Amycolatopsis > Amycolatopsis sp. NPDC059027. The sequence continues at coordinate 111,469 of NZ_JBHYIK010000002.1, forward strand.
GGCCGGGCGAACAGCTCTCCGCCGAGCAGGAGATGCTGCGCGAGTACTGCTTCGGGATCGTCGACGAGGTCCCCGAGCGGGTGCGGGACGCCGCGGCCCGGTGCGACGTGCTCGGCGGACTCGACCTGCTGGCCGCCCACGCCACCGCGGACGCCGCCTGGCTGCTGGCCAGACACGGCCGGTCGGAGGAGGCGGCCGCGGCCCACGACGAGGCCGTCGAGCGCTACCACGTCATCGGCGCGGAGTGGGACATCCGGCGGCTCGGTGAGACGCTACGCTCACTGAGCGGCTGTCCCGAGGCTCCCGCCGCGGCGGCCGCGCACGGCAGTGCCAGCACGGAACCAGGCCACGGGTGACAGGAACGACGATGCCGACCAGCGGTGACGGGCTGCGCGTCGGGGTGCTCGGGCCGGTGAGCGTGGCGCGCGGGGAGACCGCGCTGGCGCTCGGCCCCGCCCGGCAGCGCGCCGTGCTGGCCGTGCTCGCGCTGCGGGCGGGCCGGCTGGTGACCCGTGACGAGCTGGTGTCGGCGGTGTGGGGCGAACAACCACCCGCGAGCGTCAACGGCAGCGTGCACACGTACGTCTCCGGTCTGCGGCGTGCTCTCGAACCCGATCGTGACCGATGGGGGGCGAGCGATCTGCTGACCAGCGGGCCGAGCGGCTACACACTGCGCGTCGAGCCCGAGAGCGTCGACGCGCTGGAGTTCGAGCGGCTGATCGGAGGCGTCCAGGCCGGGGCGGACGCGGGAGAAGCGGTCGCCGCGCTCGACAAGGCGCTCGGCCTGTGGCACGGCGATCCGCTGTCCGGTATCCCCGGCCCGTACGCCGAGCAGGAACGGGCCAGGCTGGGGGAACTCCGGCTCGTCGCCTACGAACTGCGTGCCGAGGCGTTGCTGGAACTCGGCGAAAGCGCCGGTCTCGGCGCGGAACTCGGCGCGCTCGTCCACGAGTACCCGCTGCGCGAGCGGCTCCGGGAACTGCAGATGCTCGCGCTCCACCACAACGGCCAGCACGCCGAGGCGCTGGAGGCGTTCCGGGCCGCGCGTGCCCGGCTGATCGAGGAGCTCGGCGCCGAACCCGGCCCCGATCTCCAGCGGCTGCACGCCAGGATTCTCGCCCAGGACCCCGAACTCACCGCCACCCCGCCGCCAGCCGCCACCCCGGCGGGTCCCGAGCGGCTGCTCGTCCTGCCCGCCCAGGTCGCGCGGCGGCTGGAGTCCGATGTGGACACCGTGTTCGTCGGCCGGGAAACGGAACTGGGCCGGCTGCGTGGCCTTGTCGACGACGTCTGCGACGGCAGGGGCGGCGCGGCGTGGATCGAGGGGCAGTTCGGGATCGGCAAGTCCGAGCTGCTGACGCGCGTGCTCGCGGACGTCCCCGCCCGGGGCTGCCAGATCGGCTGGGTGCTGGCCGACGAGCTGTCCGGGCGGATTCCGTTGCAGGTCATGCTGAGCTGTCTCGGCATCGACACCCCGTCGCCCGCGCTGTTCCAGGAGCGGCGGGGCGCGTGGGGTGAGCCCGATCCGGCGTCGGTCACGGTGGGCAGGCTGCTGTCGCTGGTCGACGAGCTGTGCGCGCGAGGCCCGCTCGTGCTGGTGGTCGACGACATGCAGTGGGCCGACGAAGCGAGTGTCCTGCTGTGGCACCGGTTGACGGCCGCGACGCGGCAGCTGCCGTTGCTGCTCGTCGCGGCGGCGCGCCCGGTGCCGCGCAGTGCCCAGATCGTGCGGCTGCGCCAGGCGATCGAAGCCAGGGGCGGGACCATCGTCGAACTCGTCCCGCTCACCGGCGAGCAGAGCATCGAACTCGAGAAACGCCTGCTGGGCGCGGAACCGGGCCCGCAGTTGCGGGATCTCGTGGAGCGCACCACCGGGAATCCGCTCTACATCACCGAACTCACCGGCACGCTGGTGCGCGAGGACGTGCTGCACACGGTGGCCGGGGTGGCGGATCTGGCGGACAGCGACAGCTACACGGCGCCGCGCGGCCTCGTCGACACGATCCGCCGGAACCTGGACGTGCTTTCCGACGAGACCAGGGAAATGCTGCGCTGGGCCGCGGTGCTGGGGACGGAGTTCACCGTCACCGACATCGCCGCGGTGGTGGGCAAACGGCCGTCGGAGCTGGTCACGGCGTTCGAGGAGTCGGTGGCCGCCAACGTCATCGTCGACTCCGACACCCATCTCGCGTTCCGGCATCCCTTGCTGCGTCAGGCTTTCTACGACGGGATCGCCGCCGGGGCCCGCGCCGCGCTGCACCGCCAGGCCGCGGAGGCACTGTCCACAGTGGGCGCTTCGGTGACGCGGGTGGCCGAGCAGGTCGTCGCCGCGCCGGTCCCGGACCCGTGGATGCTGCAGTGGCTGGTCGACCACGGCGCGGACGTCGCCACCCGGGCCCCGGTGCTGGCCGCCGAGCTGCTCTCCCGCGCGCTGGAAGCCTGTCCGCTGCGGGACCCGCGGCGCGAGATCCTGGCGACGACGCTGGTCCGGGTCTTGTTCCGGCTGGACCGGCATCCGGAGAACGAGGCGAGGGCCGCGCTGGCCATCACCACCGATCCCCACCGTGCCGCGGAAATGCACCACCTGCTCGCCGTGCTGCGCTACCGCGGCGGCGATCTCGGCAGCGCGACCGGGATCGTCGCGTCGGTGCTCGGCGATCCGGACGTCCCCGAACTCTGGCGCCGCCGCCATCGTCATCTGCTCGCGAACTTCCGGCGCGGCGGTCTCGACGATCTCGACGCCGCGGAGGAGGCCGGGCACAGGGCGCTGGCGGCAGCGGGTGGCGACCGGTACCTCACCGCGCACGCCCGGCAGACGCTGTGGCTGGTCGCGTCGGTCCGGCGCGACCACGGCGCCGCGCTGGCTCATATCGACCGGGCGATCGAGGTCGTCGAGGACGCGGATGACCTCGCCGAACTCGAACTGGATCTGCTGGACAACCGGTTGTTCACGCTGCAGAACATGGACCGGCTGGCCGAAGCGGACGAAACGCTGCGAGTGGCCCGGCGGGTCGCGCTCGGCCACGCGCTCGGCAACGAACTGCAGGTCCCGGCGGCGGTGCACAACTACTGGACGGGGCGGTGGAACGAGGCGCTCGCCGAGCTGGACTCGGTGACCGAGGACGGCCCGGCGATCACCTTCTACGGCCTGCGCGAGTCGCCGGCGGCCGCGTTGCTGATGCACGGCGTCGCGGCGTACATCGCGGGCAGGCGCGGTGACCGCATCCAGGCGTCGGGCCATCTCAACGCCGTCGAGGAGTACGCCCCGGCCACCAGCGCCGAGCGGGAGAACATCGATTTCCTGCTGGTCGCCCAGGCGGTGATGTTCGAGCAGCGCGGGGAGGGCGGACGGGCGCTGGAGACGCTGGAGCCGCTGCTGAATCCGCAGTTCTCCCCGATGATGCTGCGGCATCAGTGGCTGCCTCTCGTCGTGCGGCTCGCGCTCGACGCCGGTGCGGGCGCTCAGGTCCGCCGGGCGATGTGGATCTGCGAGGAAGAGGCGTCGAAGGAGCGTCCCGGTGCGCGGGCGGCGGCCGCGGCCCAGTGGTGCCGCGGCCTCATCGACGGCGAACCGGCGCCGGTGCTGGCCGCCGTCGGCCACTACCGCCGGGTCGGCAGGGTCGTCGAACTCGCCACCGCGCTGGAGGACGCCGCGGTGCTGCTCGCCCGGCACGGCGACCTCGACGCGGCGCGGGCCGCGTTCGACGAGAGCACCGGCCACTACGCGGACCTGTCCGCGGCCTGGGACCTCGAACGCGCCACCAAACGCCTGGCGGCCTTCGGCGTCCACCGGGATCTGACGGCGCCACAGCCCCGGTCCCGCCGCGGCTGGGAATCTCTTTCCCCGGTGGAAATCGACATCGCGCGGCTCGTCGCCGCCGGGCATTCGAACCCGGCCATCGCCATGCGGCTCGGGCTACCGCGCCGTACCGTGCAGGCCCACGTCGCCCGGCTCCTCGGCAAACTCGGCACCGCCTCGCGGGACCGGGTCGCCGAGGAGATCGGGCACCTCGGTCAGATCCCGGCGGGGACGGCGTTGCGCGCGATCACGTCGCGGTAGAAGAACGCGCTGTCCTTGAGCGTCCGCCGCTGCGTCTCGAAGTCGACGTGCACGATGCCGAACCGCTTCGAGTAGCCCATCGACCACTCGAAGTTGTCCAGCAGCGACCACACCAGATAGCCGCGCACGTCGGCGCCGCCGTCGATCGCGGCGTGCACCGCGCGGAGGTGTTCGGCGAGGTAGGTGACCCGGTCCGGATCGCGGACCCGGTCGTCCGCGTCGACGGAGTCGTCGAACGCGGCGCCGTTCTCCGCGACGATGAGCGGCAGGCCACCGGTGTGCCAGTTCAGCCAGCGCAGCAGCTCGGTCAGCGAGCTCGGCGTCTGTTCCCAGCCGAACGCGGTGAGCCGCCCGCGCGGGGGCAGCACGTCCATCCCGCGCAGCCCCGGCAGCGGGCAGTTGCTCGGCGCGTGCGGATCGTCCAGTGGCTCGACCCTGGTCGGCGCGTAGTAGTTCACCCCGAGCCAGTCGATCGGGGCGGAGATCGTCGCGAGATCTCCGTCCCGGATGGCCGATTCGAGGCCGCCGACGTGCGCGACGTCGGCGAGGACGTCCTCCGGGTATCCCTTGCCCAGCACCGGATCGAGGAAGAACCGGTTGTGGATCCCGTCGAACTTGCGCGCCGCATCGGCGTGTTCCGGTCCGTGCCCGTCCGCGAGCGCGGGTGAGAAGTTGAGCGCCAGTGAGAATTCCTGACCGGGCGCGGACTGCGCCCGCAGCGCACCCATCGCCTTGCCGTGCGCGAGCAGCAGATGGTGCGCGGCGGTGAGCGCCGCGGCCGGGTCGGTGTGCCCTGGCGCGTGAATGCCGCTGCCGTACCCGAGGAACGCGGCGCAGAACGGCTCGTTGATCGTGGTCCACTGGTTCACCCGGTCGCCGAGCGCCTGGTGCACCGTGGCCGCGTACGCCGCGAAGTGGTCGGCGGTCTCGCGGGATCGCCAGCCGCCTTCGTCCTCCAGCGCCTGGGGCAGATCCCAGTGGTACAGGGTGAGCACGGGCTCGATGTTCCGGCCGCGCAGTTCGTCCACCAGACGCCGATAGTGATCGAGCCCCTGCCGGGACACGGTTTTCCCGTCCGGCATGACGCGGGACCACGAGACCGAGAACCGGTACGCGGGCAGGCCGAGGTCCGCCATGATGGTGACGTCCTCCGGGTACCGGTGGAAGTGGTCGCAGGCGACCTCTCCGGTGGCCCCGTCCTGGATCTTCCCGGGAAGACCGGCGAACACGTCCCAGATGGACGGACCGCGCCCGCCCTCGGTGACCCCGCCCTCGACCTGGTAGGACGCCGTGGAGGCGCCCCACAGGAACCGTCGCGGGAAGTTCAGCACACCGGTCGCCTGCCCCCAGATGTCAGGCTTCCCGTCAAGCATGCAACCTTCCTCCGATCATGCCGTCGACCACCCTTCGAGATAGCAGCAAGAACAGTGTTATCACCGGAACGGCGCCCAGGGTTGCTCCGGTGAGCATGAGCGAGTAATTAGTGAAGCGACCGCTGGCTAATTGGGAAAGAACCACCTGGACGGTGGGGGTCTCGTTGGGGTTGAGCACGATCAGTGGCCAGAAGAAGTCGTTCCACGCCGTCATGAACGAGAGCATCCCGAGCACGGCGGCCTGCGGGCGCAGCGAGGGCAGCACGACGTGCCAGTAGACCCCCAGCAGCGAGCAGCCGTCGGCGCGCGCCGCGTCGACGAGTTCGGCGGGCACCGCCTCCTCGCAGGACTGCCGCATCCAGAACACGCTGAACGCGCTGACCAGGCCGGGCACGATGACCGCCTGCAGCTTGCCCGTCCAGCCGAGTTCGCCGACCAGGATGTACAGCGGGATCACCCCGAGCTGGGCCGGCACCATCATCGAGCCGATCACCACGAGGAACAGCGAGTTGCGGCCGGGGAACCGCAGGCGCGCGAAGGCGAACCCGGCGAGGCTGGCCAGCACCACGTTGGACACGGCCACGGTGCCCGCCACGATCAGCGAATTCCGGATGGCGCCCCAGAAGTCGACCGTGTCGAACACCGCGCTCAGGTTGTCCAGCAGATGACCGCCGGGCAGCAGCGCCGGGGTGCGGTCGCCGACCACCGAGTTGTCGCTTGTGGACATCACGAACGACCAGTACAGCGGGAAAACCGACGCGATCGTGACCAGGGTGAGCGCGAAGTAGGCGGGCAGGGTGCGCCAGTGGCGGGCGGTGGTGGAGTCCATGAGCCTCACGCCGCCCGGACGAACTTGCGGACCAGCTGGACGTTGACCAGCGCGAAGACCACGCACAGCACGAACACGACCCAGGAGATCGCGGCCGAGTAGCCGGCGTCGAGATTGCCGATGCCCTTTTCGTACAGGTACATCACGATGGTCTGGAACTGGCGGTCGTCGCCGCCGGTCCCGGCCGTCCCGGAGGCGTCGAACAGCTGCGGTTCGGTGAACAGCTGGAGACCGCCGACGGTCGAGGTGAGCACGGTGAACAGGATCGTCGGCCGGATGCCGGGCACGGTGACCGACCAGAACATCCGCCAGCGGCCCGCGCCGTCCAGTGCCGCCGCCTCGTAGAGCTCCTTCGGCACCGCCTGCATCGCGGCGAGGTAGATCAGCGCGTTGTACCCCGCCCACCGCCAGATCACCATCGTCGCGATCGCCAGATGCGAGGACCAGGCCGAGGACTGCCACGAGATCGGGTCGATCCCGGCGAGGCCGAGCAGCCAGTTCACGATGCCGTAGTCGCGGCCGAACAGCTGGCCGAACACCAGCGCGACGGCGACGACCGAGACGACGTTGGGCAGCAGGATGCCGGTCCGCCAGAACCGCCCGCCGCGCAGCGGGCGGTTGAGCAGCGCGGCGATGCCGAGTGCCAGCACCACCTGCGGGACGGAGGCCTCGAAGAAGATCCCGACCGTGTTGCCGAGCGCGTTGTAGAAGTTCGGATCGGACAGCAGGGTGACGTAGTTGCCGAGCCCGGCGAAGCCCTTGTCGCCGTTCACCAGATGCCAGTCGTGCAGCGAGATCCACGCCAGGAACAGCAGCGGCAGGATCCCGAAGACGACGAGGATCACCAGGAACGGCACCACGAACAACAGCGGCGCACCCCGGCGCAGCCGCACGCCCCGAGGTGCTCGGGGGCGTGCGGTCCGCGGCGCCGGGGTGCGCTCTTCGAGATCTTCGGAAGCCGGGGCCCGCATCACCGCGAGGCTACTTGAGCACGCCGCGCGCGCCCTGCACCGCTTGACCCCAGGCCTCGTCGGCACCCTGCTTGCGGCTCTCCACCCTGCCGAGTGCCCTGCCGAACTCCGGGGCCACGTCGCGGTCGCGCAGGCCGCGGTAGTTGGGCCGGAGGTCGTCGGCCGAGCTGGCGAAGATCCGGCCGGTCGGCGCGTTGCTGAAGTACGCGTCGGTCTTGTTGAGCACTTCGGGGTCGTGGTAGACCGACGGCTCACTCGGCAGGATGCCCGCCGAGAGGAACAGCTGCTTCTGCTGCGCGGGGGCGGTGAGCCAGGCGGCGAGGTCGTACGCCTCCTTGGGGTGCTTGCCCTGCTTCGGCACGGTGAGGAACGAACCGCCGTTGTTGCCGCTGCCGCCGGGCACCGTGGCCACGTCCCATTTGCCCTTGTTCTGCTCGCCGCCCGCCTCGCTGATCTGCTTGAGCTGCCAGGCGGGGCAGGCGATCGTGGCGAACGAGCCCTGCTTGATCGCGACGTTCCACTCCTGGGTGTACGGCGTCACCCCGGCGGTCTCGCCCTTGGCGCCGATGGCGCCCGCGACGTCGAAGGCGTGCTTCAGGCTCGGGTTCTTGTCGGCGATGAACGAGTCGTCCGCGCGGGCGAAGTAGTTCTCCGGCGCCTGGTTGATCATCGCGGTGTAGATGGTGCCCGCAGAGTCGGCGAACTTGGCGCCGGTGTTCGCCGCGGTGAACCTGTCCGCGACCTCGGCGTACTTCTCCCACGTCGGCCAGAGCTTCGCGACCTGTTCGCGATCGGTCGGCAGCCCCGCCTTGGCGAGCAGATCGGGCCGGTAGCACATCGCGAGGCCGCCCATGTCGGTGCCGAGGCCGAGGACGAAACCGTTCTTGGCCACGCCCTGGTCCCATTTCCACGGGGCCCACTGCGCACTCAGCTGCTGCGCGCCGAAGCTCGCGAGGTCGACGAACTTGTCCGGGGACTGCCGGATGACCGGGATGTACTGCTCGTCGACCGCCTCGATGTCGGCCGCGCCGCGCCCGCTGGCCAGCGCGGTGACGAGCTGCTTGTTGTGCGCGTCGAAATCCGCGACCCGGCCCTGGACGTGGATGTTCGGGTGGTCCTTCTCGTACTGCTTGAACAGCGGCTCGTAGCCGAATTCGCCGAACGTGGCCACCGTGAGCGTGACCTTGTCCTCGGTGGTCGAGCTGCAGGAACTCGCGAGCACGGCCGTCGCGGCCGTGAGCGCGAGGACCGGGAAGAACACGCGTTTGCGGGTCATCGTGATCCTTACCTCGACGGGTTCAGCCGGATTATGTCGGATTATCGCCACCAACCGGTGACCGGCAGTCACCCTGCCCGAACGTCTTGGCGATCGTGCCCGAACGATCATCGCGGCACACCGCCCAGCGGTCACGCCGTGAAGTCGTGTGGAGACGCGTAGAGAGATCATGAAGCCGCGCCGCCGATGATGAAGTCCGCGGCAGGACCCCGGGACGTCATTCGGAGGGCATCATGGAGCTGATCAGGGTAAAGGTCTACGCGACGGACCCCATCACGCAGAGCGGGGTCAAGGCCGGGCTGCGGCCGAGGCCGCGGATGTCCGTGGTGGACGGCGGGGAAACCGGGCCGGTCGACGTTGTGGTCGTCGCGGTCGAGCGGCTCTCCGCCGAGGCGATGCGGCTGCTCCGGGCCGCGGCCACCGAGGACGGGGCGCCCATCGTGCTGGTCACGAACGAGATCAAGGAGGCCGATCTGCTGCCCGCCCTCGAATGCCGGGTGGTGGCGATCGTGTCCAGGGCCGCGGCCTGCGAGGAGAAGCTCGCCCGCGCCGTCGTTTCGGCCGCGAGCGGCGGTGCGGACCTCCCGGCGGACCTGCTCGGGCACCTGCTGGAGCAGACCGAACGGCTGCACCGGGAGGTGCTGGAGAGCCGGGGGATGACCGCGTCCGGCCTGTCCAGCCGCGAGATCCACGTGCTGCGGCTGATGGCCGACGGCCTCGACACCCACGAGATCGGCAAGGAGCTCGGCTATTCCGAGCGCACCGTCAAGAACATCATCTACGCGCTCACCACGCGGATCCAGCTGCGCAACCGCCCGCACGCGGTGGCGTACGCGATGCGGGCAGGCGTCATCTAGGCGGGCCCGCCTGGCCACGTCGCCGGGGACGCCTCGGCCCGCAGCGCGCCCGTCCGGATCGCGTAGGCGACCGCGTGGGTCCGGTTCTTCAGCTTGAGCCGCGTGACAAGTCCATAGAGGACGCTCTTCACCGTGCCCTCGGAGTACGCGAGTTTCGTGGCGATCTCGTCGGTGCGGAATCCTTCGGAGAGCAGGTTGAGCACGTCGAGTTCGCGGGCGTCGAAGCTGCTGAAGGTGAGGCCCTGCGGTGCCAGGTGCTCGTGGCGGAGGCGGTGCAGCTGCTCGAGGAACGCCGCCTGCAGGTGCTGGGGCAGATAGGCCCGGCCCGCGACGACGCCGGTGAGCACCGACACGAGACGGTGCGCCGAGACGTGGGCCGCCGGCAGCACACCGAGCACGCCGTACTGCACGGCGGCCAGGACGTCCCCCGGGTCGAAGTGGTGGGTGACGAGCACACCCCGCAGGACGGCCCCGCCCTCCGCCTCCTGCCTGGCACGCCAGAGCGCGCCGAGCTGGGGCCTGCCGATCCTGTCCTCGGCCAGCACGATGACGTCCGCGTCCGGCGAGGCGGTGAGCTCGATCTCCGGCGCGTCCCGCAGTAGATCACCCAGGCCGAGCCTGGTGATCGGGTCGGACGTCTGGACGAACACTCGGATCCGGTCCATGGCCACCTCGCAGCTGACGACGATGTTCACGCGTGTGGACAAGCTTGCGCCGCGAGGCTTCACGTCACCTTCATCAGGCTCAACCCGCCGAACGGAGAGGGCCGTGAGGGCCTCCTCACCGGCCGCCCGGTGCCGGTGAGGAGGCCCTCACGGCAGGCGCCGGGCGATGTCCGCGTTGCCAGGGAGCCGGTCCAGCTCGGGGAGGTCGGGGACGGGCGGACGTTCGCTAGCCGTGATCAGCCCCGCGATGACCGCGAAGGACCATTCCGCGAACTCGGCCGAGGCGTCGGTGTCGCAGCCGGGATTCGGTGCGAGCGGCAGTCCGCCCTCCCACGCGGACGCGGCGGCGATGCGGAGCTCTTGAAGCATCCAGACCCACTCCATGCGGTGCGTCGAATCGTGCAGTTCGACCACACCGCCGTGTTCGGGCAGATCGGTGAGGAAGAAGATGATGCGGGCCCGGGTCAGTTCGAGCTTGACCCGGAACCGGTCCGCTTCGGTCGCCAGCAGCGTCGCGATCACCGTGTCGTCGCCCAGGCTGTCGAGCGCGCGTTCCACCCGGGCCTGGTAGTCCGCGAGGCGCTCGCGCAGCATCTGGACCTGCCGTGGGCTGAAGATGCCGATGAGGCTTTCCCCGCACCGATCCCAGAGCACTTCCCGCCGAGCCGCGTAGTCGCCGTCCATGGCTTCCGATGATGCCGGTCCGGCCGCCGACCGGTGAGGATCTTGCCCGTTCGTGGTGCGGGCGTACCCGGAAAACCCACCCGAGCGGCGGATTCGCGACTTCTCCGTCGTCCGAAGTGGAATCCGAAGTGGACTGCGGAAAAGACGCGACCCGCCGCACGTGCTGGGGGTCACCGCGGCGGGTCGCTGCCCGGATGCCAGTAGGCCCCAGACAAGGGACACGGTACGGGAATCCGGCGTGATCGACCAGGCAGATCTTTGTGTCCGGACGGTCCTTGACAACCACGGCGAACCGCTCGTTTGAGCGCGTTTCGTGACCGGAACGAGTGCTGTGGAGGTTCGTTAGAGATGACGTGAAGTCTGCCACCCCATACTGACACTCATCGCGAGCCGGAGACGGAGGAACGCATGGAACGAGTTCGGGTGAGTGTCTGCGCCCTGGACCCCATCACGGCGGCTGGGATGGTCAACTGCCTCGAGTCGCATGCGGACGTGAGCGTGGTCGGGAACCAGCGCCGCGACGAAGCCGACGTTGTCGTAGCGGCGTTCGAACGGCTCTCGGCCGACGCGGTGGCCGCACTGCGCGACGTCGCGACCGGGGTGGGCAAGCCGGTGGTGCTGGTGGTCAACCAGATCAAGGAGGACGAGCTGCCGATCGCCGTGGAATGCCGTGTGGTCGCCGTGCTCCCGCGTGCCGCGGTGACCGACGAACGGCTGCCCGACAGCGTCCGCGCCGCGGCGGCCGGTGGCGCGAACCTGCCGTCGAATCTGCTCGGCAGGCTGGTCGAGCACACCGAGCGGCTCTACCGGGAAGTGCTCGCGCCGGGCGGGCTGACCGGTGCCAGCCTCTCCCCTCGGGAGATCGACGTGCTGCGTCTGATGGCGGATGGCCTGGACACCAACGAGATCGCGGCCGAACTGTCCTATTCGGAACGAACGGTGAAGAACATCATCTACGCCATCACCGATCGGCTGCGCTTGCGGAACCGGCCCCACGCGGTGGCCTACGCGATGCGTGCCGGGGTCATCTGACCCCGGCGGGACTGCTCAAATGAGCGTTCGACTGAGCTTTCAGATGAGGCCTTCGCGGAGTGCGTGGGCGACGATATGCGTGCGATTACGCAGGCCGAAGCGGGTGAGCAGGCCGTGCAGGATGTTCTTCACGGTCCGCTCGGAATAGGCGACCTGGCGCGCGATTTCGGTCGTGTCCAGCCCCTCGGCGAGCAACCGCAGCACATCGGTCTCGCGGGGCGAAAGCCCGCTGAGCGTGAGTTCGCGCGGCGCGAGGATCTCTTCGTGAAGCCGCGAGAGTCCGCGAAGCAGGCTGCCGAGCTGGTCGGCGGGGAGGTCGCCCCGGCCGGCGTGGGCGTCGGCGACCGCCCGCAGCAACCGCTCGGGCGTCGCTTCGGAACGGGGGACGAGGACCGCGAGCCCGCGTTCGACCGCGGTCCACAGCTCCGGTTGCTTCGGCTGGTCCGCGATGAGAACCAGCCGGGCCCGCGACGCCGGGAGCCGCCGCAGTTCCGTTCCGGCGACGGCGATCACGACGTCGGCCGCGGCCGGTTCGTCCCGCAGTTCGATGCCCGGCCTGCCGCCGAGCACGCTGTGCAGACCGGCCCGGACGAGGTGGTCCGCGGCGCACACGGCGACCCGGACGACCCGGCGCTCCTGCGCCGGGATGGCGGTCCGAGCCACCGGTGTCATCGTTGTCGGCATGGGCTCAGGTAACCCGTTCGGGTGACGGGCGGACAAGCGCGCGGAGGGGGCAGCTTTCCGGAACCGGAAGCCTGCCGGTTGAATGGACCACGGTGAACCCGGTGGACGAACCAGACGAAACGCGGTCGGTGTTCGGCAAGCTCCTGCTCGAACACCGCCGGGCCGCGGGCTGGACGCAGGAACGGCTGGCCGGTGCCTCCGGGCTCAGCGTCCGTGCCCTGCGCGAGCTGGAGCGGGGCCGCGCGCGGGCCGCTCAGCAGCGTTCCGCCGAGGTGCTCGCGGACGCGCTCGGCCTGGCGGGCGGCGATCGCGAGTTCTTCCTGACCGTCGCGAAGAAGGGGCGGCGCCGGAACGCGTCGCGGGCCGCGCAGGTCGCGGCGACCTGCGCGCTGCCCACGCCCATCGCGGATCTGTGCGGCCGGGAACACGAACTGGACCTGCTGTCCGCCGAGGTGGCGGGTGGTGGCGGCGTGGTCGCGGTCGTCGGCCAGGCCGGCGTCGGGAAGACCGCGCTCGCGGTGGCGGCCGCGGACCGGCTCCGCCCGGACTTCCCGGACGGCTGCTTCGCGGTGGACCTGCGCGGAATGGACGAGCGGCCGGTGAGCGCACGGGCCGCGCTGGACCGGCTGCTGCGCGCGCTCGACGTCAGCCCGGGGCAGGTGCCCAATTCCGAAGCCGAACAGTCCGCGTTGCTGCGCATGCTGCTCGACGGCCGGAAAGTGCTGCTGCTGCTCGACAACGCGTCCGACGAGGCGCAGGTGCGGCCCCTGCTGGCCACCGGGCCCGGCTGCCTCACCCTGATCACCTGCCGCCGCACGCTCGCCGGGCTCGAAGGGGCCCGCTGGGTGTCGCTGGAACCGCTTTCCGACGGCGCCGCGACCGGTCTGCTCGCCGCGATCCTCGGCGTGGAGCGGGTCCGCGCGGAGCCGGGAGCGGCACGGGAACTCGTCGAGCTGTGCGGAAACCTGCCACTCGCCGTCCGGATCGCGGGCAACCGGCTCGCCACCCGGCCGCGGTGGTCCCTGGCCCACCTGGTGGAGCAGCTGCGTGACGAACGCACCCGGCTGTACGCGCTCTCGGCGGGCGATCTGCAGCTGCGCTCGGCGTTCGACCTGTCCTACCGCGGGGTTTCGGCCGGGGCACGGCTGCTGTTCCGGCGGCTGGCGGCTGTGCCGGGCGCCGGTTTCGGTGCCGAACTCGCCGGCGTCGTGACCGGCGCGGCGGACGCCGACGTCCGCGAACACCTCGACGAACTCGTCGACGCGAGCCTGCTGCAGACCGCGATCGAACCCGGGCGCTACCAGTTCCACGACCTGATCCGGCTCTTCGCCGGGGAACGGTTCGACGCGGAGGAGGACCCCGCCGAGGCGGACACCGTGCTCGCCCACCTGCTCGCCAAGACGGCCGAGGCGGCGCGGCTGTTCTTCCCCGAGGTTCTGGAAACCGGGCGGTTCGGCTCGCGGGCCGAGGCCGCCAGGTGGCTCGAGGTGGAAGGCAGCAACTGGGTGGCCGCCCAGCGGGTGGCGGCGCGGAAGGGCTGGCACCGGGAGGTCAGCGATTTCGCCGCCGCACTGCACTGGTATTCCGACGGGCGGAGCCAGCAGCGGCCGTGGCGCGAGATCTTCACCCTCGGCGCGGACGCGGCGAAAGCCCTCGGCAACGCCGCCGACGAGGCGAAGCTGCTCAACTTCGTCGGCTGGGCCCATGAAGTCTGCTTCGGCGACCATGAAGCCTCGGTGTCGGCTCACCGCCGCGCGCTGGAGATCGCCGACCGGATCGGCGAACACACCGAGCGCACCTGGGCCCACACCTACCTCGCCGAAACCCTGCTGTACCTCGGCCGCGCCGCCGAGGCGTTCGAACACGCCGAGCGTGCTCGCGAATCGGCAGGCGAGCTGCCGTTCTGGTCCGTGCGATCCACGGTCCGGAACGTCTACGGACATGTGCTGCGCGCGGTCGGCCGGTACTCGGACGCGCTCGCCGTCCACCGTGCCGTACTCGCCGACAGTGAACGGTACGCGGAGCTGGCGAACCCCGAGATCCGCCGGATGCTGCGGGCGCAGACCCTGCGCGGGATCGGTGATGTGCTCGGCGAACTCCGCGAATGGCGCGAAGCCGCCGAGTCCTACCGCGTCGCCCGGTGGAATGCCTGGGAAGGCGGATTCGAATCGGTCGAGGCGATCTGCGCGCTGGGCGAGGGCCGCGCCTGGCGGGAGGCCGGTGCCGTCGAGGAGGCCAGGGAGTGCCTCATCCTGGCCGTCGAACTCTCCCAGGCACCGGCGACCCGCGACCGGCGGGAGCGGGCGCTGGCCGAACTGGCGCTCCTGCCGGACTGATTTCGCCTGCCAGCGTGTGTCCTTTCGGGTCAGATGCTCATTTGAGCGGTAAAGAAGAAGTGGCTCCTGCAGAACCTTCATGGCGTGGCGGGCGTCTATAGGAGGAATGAAGACCACTCCGTCAGGATGTGGTGCACACGAGGGATTCATCGAGTGTGAGGGACTGCCGTGAAGCCGATCCGAGTTCTGATCCAGGCGTCCGACCCCGTCGACCGCGCGGGCATTGTCGCGATGCTGCGCTCAACCGAGCAGATAGACATTCTGACCGACGGGGAATGGGCCGACGCCGACGTTCTCGTCCTCGCCGAACACACCGTCGGCGCCGCGCAGCTCGACGCCGTCCGCCGGATGCGCGCGGACTCGGCGGCCGCCCCCGGCCCGCGCTGCGTCGTCGTCGCCGACCGGTTCGACGAGCAGGACACCCTGTTCGCCGTGCAGTGCGGGGTGGTGAGCATCCTGCCCGGCGCGCACTGCACCGCGGCACGGCTCGTCGTCACGATCGCCGGTGCCATGAAAGGACATTCGATGCTCCCGCGCGGCCTGCAGTCGGCGTTGCTGCGGCAGCTGCACGAGCTTCGCCAGGACGTCCTCGAGCCGAACGGGCTGACGCTGTCCGGGCTCGCCATGCGCGAACTCGACACGATCCGCCTGGTGGCGGACGGTTTCCGGACCGACGAGATCGCGTCGAAGCTGTCCTGTTCGGAAGGGACGGTCAAGAACGTGCTGCGTGGTGCCATGCAACGCCTCGGGCTCGTCAACCGCACGCATGTCGTGGCCTACGCGATCCGCTCGGGCGCACTGGCCTGACCGAGGGACGCCCTGGGTGCCTCCGCCGCATCGAGAGGCGCCCCGGCCGCGGCGAGACCTTTGTGGACAGACGTCCACAA